>CAZHXC010000001.1:0-666 GCA_964536145.1 uncultured Spirochaetales bacterium
GGAGCTCAGGCTAAGGTGCTGATTTAGCGTGGCTGCCGCCGTCTGCATCAGCTCATCGACGTTCGTGGCTTCCGGGATGTCAAGAAACAGAGCATGTTTGAACACCTCATCCACCCGGTCGAGTTCGACCTCGTCCTTCTTATGTACAATATCGCGAAGCTCCCGCTCCAGGTTGCTACCGGCAATTTCCCGGTTGGTGATCCACTCAATCACATGTAGCAGGGCATAATCGCCTGTATGCCGCTTTCTGCCGTAGAGAAAGTATACCCCAAGACTGATGACGGCGAGCGCTCCGGCCACGATGAGACCTGCGGCACCGAGATCTGCTATGAAAAAGTGGTATAGACCGGCCCGGCCGTCTCACCTCTCCGGAAACGCTCGAGGCGTTTATCAAACCGCCGAAGGAGACAAACACAAAGCCCACAGCGCTAACGGTGGCGTTCCACTTACCCGTAAAGAAAGGCAGGTAGCTCCTCCGGTCAATTTGCGGAAGACCTATCACCACCAATCCGGCAAGGCCATAGGCGAGGATTACCGATGGTCCGGCGCGGAGAAACGCGATTCCCGGCAGCACGACAATCCCTGAGCTGATCATCGCGCCGCTCGCTATGCAAACAGGCTTCCCGCGCCAAGTACTCTTGGCGTCCCGTCTGATCTTTGCAGTTT
>CAZHXC010000001.1:676-26312 GCA_964536145.1 uncultured Spirochaetales bacterium
TTGTCGAGCAAGTTTGCGCGTTCCTTCGATCTTTCGGCGTATTCAGCTACGCTTCTGCCGAGTGTGTGCCGTGCGCCTTCAACCGCGATATTCTGCCCCGTAACATAGGTACTCTCGTCGCTTGCGAGAAAGAGCGCAGTGTGAGCTATGTCTTCAGGCCGGCCCGCCCGTCCCAAAGGAGTGGATTTCTTATAGAAATCGGCCAATTTGTCCAAGAGGCGCTTATTCTCCTCTTCATCATGTTTGTCGTGCCCGCCTAAGAATATCGGTGTCATGATTCCACCAGGGGAGATACAGTTGACCCTGATTCCGTGCTCCGCTACTTCAAGCGCCCACAACCGCGTTGCATGGATAAGACCTGCTTTGCCCGCACCGTAGAGTGTGGAAGAGCCGTCGTGAGTCATTCCAGCGGTGCTGGCGATATTGATGACGCTTCCACCCTGCTTCTTCAGCGCCGGAATTCCATATCTCATGCAGAGAAACACGGAACCGAGCGCCAGCATAATCCCGGATCCGAAGTATTGCGCGTTGTATTCTTCAATCGGTATCCGTGGAATACTGCTGCACGCGTTGTTAACCAGGCAGTCCAACCGTCCCCACCGTTTTACCGTGGCGTCCACCATGGCCTCGATGTCTTTCTCAATGGTAACATCGGTTCTCGTGAAGCTTGCGTTTTCGCCAAGCTCTTCAGCCAGCGCATTGCCCGCCTCTTCTCCCCGGGCGGCTATCATCACCTTCGCGCCTTGTTCTACAAACATCCGTACCGTTGCCGCGCCGATTCCGCTGTTCCCTCCGGTTACGATCGCAACTTTCCCTTCCATTCTTTTACCCATACAACCTCCAGCATGCATTATGTACAGACACCGCGATCAGGCTTCCACCAGCTCGATTGTCTCCTTATCTGGGCCCTGGATAAAGGCTATGTGCGTACCCGGTCTGATCTCGAGCGGTTCGACCAGAAAAACTACGCCCTTCTTCTTGATCTCCGAGCAGTAATCCAAAAAGCCGCCTTCCACCTTGAACCCAAAGTGATCAGTTCCCCATTGTTCGTGGCCCATAAAGCTTTCTGTATGTCTAAAGGGCTTCATGGCGGTTGGGTTTTCACCGGCTCTTTGTCCGCGAATGAGCATTCTAACACCACTGATATCGACAACAATATGCGGCGCCCCCCGCATTTCGGTCTCCTGAACGATTGTCCCGTCAAAAACATCGACGTACCATCTTGCCGCCGCTGCGGGATTCTTGCTGATCAAGTGCATGTGATCAAATGCAATCCGACTCATGTTAGTTCCTCCTGATTACGTGGGCCCTATTAAGGGCGCAAACACCGTGTATGGTTTTCCTCTGCCTTTGTCAACGACAAATTGTGAGATTTCCGTTAGGATATCACCATATCATGGATTCATCATCGGACAAACCGGTCAACGAGGTAGCCGCTCCCAAATTCAAACCGGCTGCGGCGTTGGCGTATCGCGATTTTCGCCTGCTTTGGATTGGTCTTATTTGTTTTATGGGCGGCATGCAGATGCATGTTGTCGCAAGAGGCTATCTCACTTATGATATCACCTCTTCGCCGATCATTTTAGGACTCGTAAACAGCGCGTTTGCCATCCCTATGCTCACGTGCACCCTTTTTGCCGGTGTTTTGGCAGACCGATTTCAGAAGAAGCGCATTATTCAGCTGTTCCAGGCGCTTGCAGCTGTCACCGCGATCTTTGTCGCAGTCTCGGTCGTCACCAACACCGTTACCTGGGTCCACGTGTTCGTCTCTTCCGTGATTACCGGAACGGCGATGGCGTTTATCATACCCTCGCGAACTGCAATTATCTCATCGCTTGTCAGCGAAGAAAACGCATCCAACGCCTTCGCATTGAACGCCGCGGGAATGAGTACGACGACTCTACTAGCTCCCGCAGTCGCGGGTAATCTCTACGGCTGGCTCGGTGCAGACGGTGTCTATTTCTGTATCGCGGCCCTCGAGTTTGCTGCGGTTTTACTGATGGGGCTGATAAGAACTTCGGATAAAACCACTGAGAAACATCTGCGGAAGCCCGTGTTCAAAGAGATAAAGGTAGGTTTTCAATACATCGGCAGAGACAAACTGATTGTCGTTCTTATTGTTATCAGTCTTTCGACCGCCCTGTTGGCAAGACCGTTGCGATCGCTTCTTCCTGTATTCATCGTTGACATTTTCAACCGTGGGCCGGAAACGCTTGGACTGCTTATGAGCTGCCTGGGGATTGGCGCGATTGTGGGCTCGCTTTTTGTCGCCTCCGTTGGTAAGCGAAAGCGCGGGTTCCTGCTTATTCTCGGCGGGATCGTGTCAGGTGTCAGCATGCTCATTTCCGGCGCGGTCCCGGTTATTCCCGCTATGATTGTGGCGCTTTTCTTTGTAGGAGTCGGCGACGCATTCAGACGATCCCTGACAATGGCATTGATAATGGAAATGACTGACACCGAGTTTCAGGGCCGGGTAAGCAGTGTATACGCCATGAACTTTGGGCTGATGCCGTTAGGCACCCTACCCGCGAGCGTGGTAACCGAGTACTTTGGGGTACGGATAGCAACCCTCAGCCTTGGAATCATCCTGCTTGGGATTTGCGTTGTCGTTGCTGTTAAAAGAAGAGACCTGAGACGGCTGAACTAGGCGCGTCGCTTCATGCATGCCGTCCGACAGCAGGAAGCGACGCAGCGTCAGGCTTCAGTATTTGAGCTTATCAAAATCAGCCTTGGATGCGGAAACGAGGTGCCCAACATCGGCAGAGCAGTTGACGAATTGCCACCCCTGGTCGATTCTTGTCTGCGTGCTTTCCGCATCAAAGCAGTACAATCCTGCGGCAACGCCCTTCTTCTTGCATACCTCAAGCACATGGAGCATCGCCTCATCGTGTTTGGTACCGGGTCCCTGCTTTGTTTCACCCATTGACAGCATGAGGTCCATGGGGCCGATGTAGCAGCAATCGACTCCCGGAACCGAAGCTATTTCGTCAATTTTCTCAACAGCCTCGACCGTCTCTATCTGCACCACCACAACGAGGTTTTCTTCACACCATTTATAATAGTCTCCACCCTCCAGGTACGGGATGAGCCTGCTTCCGCCAAAACTTCGCAATCCATTTGGTGCAAACACCGTGTTCGCCACCGCAAACTCCGCATCCGCCTTGTTGTTGACCATCGGAATCACCAGGCCCATTGCTCCGGCGTCCAGGGTCCGCTGTATCCATATTGTTTCATTCCACGGCACCCGGGCAAACGGTACGCTCCCGGCGAGCTGTGTGGCCCTAAAACACTCGATCATGGTTCCAAAATCAACCTGGCTGTGCTCGGCATCCATAAGAAGCCATTCCCACCCGACGCTGCCTTCCGCCTCACAGGCGGCCGCCGAGCTCAGTCCCATCCAAATACCAATTGACGGCTTTCCGGCTTTGAGGTTCTCCTTCACCGGGTTTGTCTTGATCATCGTCTTTCCAATGCCGTACATTTCTATTCCCCCTTCAAGAAAAGTAGTTACAAGCACTTATCTTGTATCACAAAGCAAGGGTGCGGTAAACTGCGCCGTTGCTACGCCTCAACAAGCTCGGGATGCATCGTGTGCCACGAGGTGACGGATTCGAATGCGGCGCCGGCACGGCAGAGTAGCGACTCACTCAACGGCCCGCCAACGAGTTGAAGGCTCAATGGAAGTCCTTGCCGATTTATGCCGCACGGCATTGTCAACGTAGGTGCTCCATTGAAGTCAAAAGGCACGGTAAACCGTTTTGCGCGGATATATGCATCATCCAGCGGGGGCAGTGGGCCGTAGCCTTCCTCCGGCGTAATCTCCCGTGCAGGCCCGAGCAATGCCGGACAGGCAAGAAGATCGATGCTCCCAAATAGTTTTCTCAATTGTCCTGTGCACGCCGCCCTCTGCTTCTGGGCATCCGCATAGTCTGCACCGCTCACTTTTGCCCCCATATCAAGCCAGTCACGAAAGTACGGACCATACTCATCCCTGCGAGCGGGATAGTGTTCACGATGCGCGGAGACCGCCTCCGCCGAACAGAGTATCGGCCAGGCGCCGATGTACTGGTCTAGGTCCGGCACTTCTACTTCCACGATATCGGCGCCTGCACCCTCGAGCTCCTCTACTGCGGCGATAACCGCAGCGGAGAGTTCCGCGTCCACATCTTTTGATACAAAACTCTCGTCAAACCCAATCCGGATCCCCTTGATACCGGCGGCTATCTCGTTTGGATAGTCGGGAACAGGATCGGGCAGGGAGGTAAGATCATGAGGATCGTAACCCGCTATAGCCTGAAGCATGATTGCTGCATCTGTTGCGCTTCTTGTCATTGGCCCGACATGATCGAGAGAATCGGCAAGTGCAATCACCCCGTAACGACTCACCCTGCCCCAGGTTGGTTTGAGACCTACGATACCGCAAGCAGCAGAAGGATTCCTGATCGACCCACCGGTATCGCTTCCGAGCGAACCGTAACAGAGACCGGCCGCCGTTGCCGCGCCGGATCCACTGGAAGACGCGCCGCACCAACGCAGCGAGCCCCACGGGTTCTTTGGTATCTGAAACTCTGGGTTGTACCCGCCCATAGCTCCTTCTGTGAGATTGAGCTTCCCAAGCAGAACCGCACCGGCCGCCTCAAATCTTTTCACCACTGTCGCATCGAAATCGGGCACATGGTTGGCGAGCACCTTCGTCCCGCCCATTGTGCGTACGCCTTTCGTGTAGCAGAGATCCTTTACGGCAATCGGTATGCCGTGGAGCGCCCCCCGGTAGTTTCCTGATGCTATTTCAGCTTCAGCTTTTGCGGCCGCCTTCATGGCTTCATCGACCATAACCGTGGCATAGCTCTGCAGCGTCTTATCGATTTGTCCGATTCGACGGAGTATGCGGTCAGTGAGCTCAACAGGAGAGATCTGTTTTGCCCTGATCAACTCGGCGGTTTCTGAAATCGTTTTGTAATGGAACTCGTTCTCGATCATAGACCCTCCTGTGACTCTTCAGTCCGATCATTGTTTGGCACGTGCCGGCTCCTCCGGTGTTTTGCCGGCATTACCGTCAGCTTCTTTTACCCGTTCAGGGGTAAACGGGATGCTCCGCAAACGAATACCCGTCGCGTCAAAGACAGCGTTGGCGATTGCAGCCGCGACGGGACCCTGACCAGCCTCTCCAATCCCGAGAAAACGCTCCTTTGGGCGGTTCAGAAGCACCACGCGCACCTCCGGCGCATCCTCGAAACGTAGAACGGGATAGCTGTACCAGTCTTTGCTGACAATCCCTTGAGGATCGAAACTCACCTGTTCTTTGAGCGTCCAGCTCGCCGCCTGAATAAAGATCCCTTCGAGCTGACTGCTTACAGCGTCCGGATTGGCAATTTGCCCGGCATCCGCGGCGAGAGTACCCTTCAGCAAGGATATTCTGCCACTCGAAGAGACCTTCACCTCGGCAACAACGGCTATATAGCTCTGCAGGTTTTTGTACTGCACAAAGCCGATACCACGACCCACCCGATCGCCTGAGCTCGCGTTCTTCTGCCGCCAGCCCGATTCTTCAGCCACCGCCTCGATCACCGCGCGGGCACGATCGTCCTCCAGAAAACGCAACCGGAAATCTACCGGATCAACGCCGGCGGCACAGGCCAGTTCATCCATGAAAGACTCAATGGCAAAGGTGTTGGCGTACGAGCCGAGACTTCGCAGCGCGGAGGTTCTGAGCGGTGAGTCCGGTAGAAAGTGCTCGACAATACGCCGCTTCGAGAATGCATACAGTGGATCGGCGTTTCGATGAATACCAACATGATAATTCATTGACGGTTTCTGCGGCGGCTTGTCGAAGGGATTTGCGAGATACCATGAGGCGAGCAGCGATGAGTTGTCTTTGCCCGGTTGGGATCGGCCCGAATATGTGTACCCCCAGACATCGTGGTTCCAGTCTATGACCATCCCTCCATTGTCAAGGCTTGCCTGCATGGTAATTGACGCCGCAGGCCCGTAAGGCTCCCATTGATGTTCGTCCTGCCGTGACCATTTGAGAGAGACCGGTCTGCCCGGGAACGCCTTTGCCAGGAGCGCCGCGTCGAGCGCAGCATCATCGGCTCCATTGTGACCGTAGCATCCGGCGCCGTCCACATGTATTGCGCGAATGTGTTCCTTTGGCATTCCAAGAACCAAAGCTATGCCGTCCCTGAGAGGATATGCCCCCTGACTGTGGGACCAGACGGTCAACTCTGCATCTTCCATTTTGGCAACCGCCGCGGAAGGCCCTAAGGAGGCGTGCATATGATACGGTCTGAAATATGTCGCCTTGAGAGTATGCCGTGCATCGGCTGGAGTTTCGACCGGCGGAACCGGGCCTTCCTCGAGCACTCCGGCAATCACCCGGTAGGACCGATACTCTCCGCCAATCATGTGATTCTCAAGGTCTTCCTGTCGGGGAAGCTCATCACCGCTTTCCCACACTGCTGTTTTGTCGAGTGCTGCCGCGGCGGAAACCGCCTGCTCCTCCCGCTCAGCGATAACGCCCAAAAAACTCCCGTCACGGACTACTTTGAGAACACCGGACATAGAGCCGACCGCATCGATATCGACACTCTTCAAACGCGCTCCGTAGTTCGGTCCGCGGACTACCCTTCCGTGGACCATATCGGGAAAATCAAGATCATGAATAAAGCGGGCTTTGCCGGTTACTTTAGCGAGCAGGTCAAGCCGGTTTGCAGGGAAACCGATGATTGTGTAGTCAGCGGGATTCTTCAGCTTTCCAATGCCTTCAACTTTGCGACGGAATCTCCTGCCGCCATAGAGCTCCCGGTAGGTAATCGTGCGTTTGCTTTGCCGGTGCGTGATACAACCGTCGGTAACGGTGAGATCATCTACGGACACTCCCAACTTTTCGGCGGCGGCTAATAGCATCAGCTGCCTGGCCTCCGCCGCGGCATGGCGTATGGCGGTTCCTGAAGTTTCGAGTGACATGCTGCTTGTGGTATATCTTTCGTTTGGCGTCTTCTCCGTATCCGCCATGATAATAGTGATTCGCTCGAGAGTTACATCGAGCTCCTCAGCGGCTATCATCGCCAAAGACCGTCGCAAATCCTGACCAAGCTCAACCTTTCCGGTGAAGATGGTGATCTTTCCGTCAGGCTCAACACGTATCCACGAATCGATATCCGGGTAACTCTTGAGTGTCCCGGCGGAGGGGTCGGTGTTTTCTGAAAAAGTATCGTCTCCTGCCTCTCCCTTTGTTAGGACAGAAGTTGACTCGCGAGCCATATAGCCCGCCGCCCGCTTGATTGCCCGCAGCAAACTATCGTAGACGCCGCACCGGCACAGGTTATCAGACATCGCCGCTTTTATCTCAACGTCGGCAGGCTGCGGATTGCGGTCAAGAAGCGCTTTGGCCGATATCAGCATGCCGGAGGTGCAGAACCCGCACTGTATAGCCCCCTCCTCTATGAATGCCCGCTGCAGCGGATGCAGCTTCTCCGGGGTACCCAGTCCCTCGACGGTAACAATTTCCCGGCCTTGGGCGGACCGAACCGAGATCCGGCACGAAGGAACCGCATCGCCGTCAATGAGGACCTTACATGCGCCGCACTGTCCCAGCCCACACGCCATTTGAGCGCTTTTCAGCTTCAGATCGTTACGTAACACATAGACAAGGGGTGTATCGGCTTCCGCTTTCACCGTATGCAGCCTGCCGTTTACCTTGAGCACTATTTCACTGACCATTATTCCACCTTTCTTAGCCGGGTAGCGGACTATCCCCTTATACTTGCGATGCTCCGCGGCTGCCATTATAGTAACCTATCGTTGCAGGTTGAAACAACAGATAGAGAGATACCTCGGGTGAGTGGAAAGCGGCCGCGGAAGCCGGGACCGGGGAATAAGGTTCAAATAAGCTTACGTGGTTGATTTGTCGGAAGCAATTTCTTCCATGAAGTCATCCGGCATATCGTCAAAAGAAGCGTAGTTCATGGTGTAGAGCTTTGCGTAGAGACCCCGCCGTCTCATGAGATTATCGTGGGTATCCGCCTCAACGACACAACCGTCCTGTATGACGATGATCCTGTCCGAACCCCGAATTGTAGAGAGCCTGTGCGCAATAACCAGGGCGGTTCTGCCTTCGAGGAGACGCTCGAGTGCCTTTTGTATTACCCGCTCGGTGTAGCTGTCGATACTTGCCGTCGCTTCGTCGAGGACGAGAATCGGGCAATCCGCCACCAGCGCACGCGCGAAGCTTATGAGCTGCCGCTGTCCCTGGGAGAGATTACCGCCCCGTTGCTCGAGTTGCGTTTTGTATCCCTCAGGAAGCTCGGAGATGAAACCGTGGGCGCCGACGGCTTCCGCCGCGGCAATCACCTCTTCCATCGTCGCATCGGTCCGCCGGTAACGGATATTTTCCTCGATAGTGCCGGTAAACAAAAACGGTTCCTGCAGCACCATGGCGATATTCTTACCCAGTGATTCCTGTGTAACATCACGCACATCGTGACCGTCTATCAATATCCTTCCGTCCCATACGTCGTAGAACCGGTGTGCCAGCGCTGTGATGCTTGTTTTTCCTGATCCGGTCGGACCAACCAACGCCACCGTCTCGCCCGGATTCACGTGAAAAGAGATATCCTGAAGGATCGGGCGCCCTTTTTCGTATCCGAAGGTTACGTTGTCAAATGTAATTTCACCGCGTATCCTGCCCAGCTCGACGGCGTCTTCCTTATCGGCAACATCTACATTGACATCCATGACCTCAAAAATCCGCTGCCCGGAAGCCATGGCACGCTGCATAATGCTGTATTGAAGCGTAATCGAACGAATCGGGGCAAAGAATCGCTGAATATAGAAGATAAAAGCAACCATCACACCAAGCTCGAGGTTACCGGCAAGCACCATGTTACCGCCCACGATAATGACAATCGCCATCGCCACACCGGTAAGCGTATCGACTATCGGGATCATGATCTGGGCGAACTTCGTACCTCTCAGCTGTGCCTTCAGATTAGCCTTTGCCTTATCATCAAACAGCACATAGTTGACATCTTCCCGCGCCAAAGCCTGTATCGTGCGAACCCCGTTTATCCCTTCTGCAAGCGCCCCGTTCACCGAGGAGCTTGTCCGGCGCGCGCCAAGAAACGCCTCCCTCGCCCGCGGCAGCCAGGTAAACCGGATGATAAACAGAACCGGGATGATGGCAAGGGTCAGAAGACCGAGTTTGAGATGCATGACCAGCATCGCGACAACGATACCGGAGAGAAGCACCATATCGCCTATGGCAAAAATGGAGGATTCCACGAACATCTGCAACGCGTGGACGTCCCCCTGCAGCCGTGCCATGAGACGCCCAACCTCGGTTTTGTCCATAAACGAAAGAGATACCTTCTGCAGGTGTCGAAACATCGACCGGCGGAGGTCAAAAAGCACCTCTTCACCCGCGCGCCCCGTGAGGTTTTCCTGAAAATAATTCGCGACGTAGTTGATCAGAATCACGACAGCAAAGGCGATGACAACGATCATAAGCCTCCGGGGACCGGCAAACTCATCAACGACGGCAAAGTCAATTGCCTGTCTGATTATCAGGGGTATAGTGATCTGCGTCCCCGTGAAGACCAAAACGGCGAGAAGCGCGAGGAACAGCACCTTCTTGTAGGGCATCACATACGGCAGGAATCTTCGCAATACCCGCTTGTCAAAAACTCTTCCAAAAAGCTCCTCGTCCCGCTCTATTTGCGAGCCTACCACCGCGAGAGGCGGCCGTTCCTCCTCCGGTATGCCGTAGTCGTGAAACTCTTCTCTGATCGTCTTCTGGCGCAAGCTGCTATCTCCCGGTATCCAAGTTTGACTGCAAATCGTACAACGCCTTGTATCGGCCGTTCTGCGACAATAGCTCGTTATGACTCCCGCGTTCGATTATCCTTCCGCCGTCAATAAAGAGAATTTCATCAGCGTGCATCAAAGCGCTTAGCCTGTGAGCGATGATGATGATCACCTTGTCACAGGCGATCTCCGACAACGCGGAAAGAATTCGCTGTTCCGTCGCAGCGTCAATTGACGCGGTTGAATCGTCGAGCACCATGATGCCGGGTTGCAGAAGTATCGCTCTGGCGATAACAAGCCGTTGCCGCTGGCCGCCGGAGAGCGACACACCCCGTTCCCCGACTGCGGTTCTATAGCCTTTTGGTAATGCATCGATATACTGGTGGAGTTGTGCAGCGTTGGTGGCGGATATAATCTTGTCACGATCTGCCCAGGGATCTCCATAGGCTACATTGTTCTCTATTCCGGCTGTAAAAAGAAAATTGTCCTGTTGGATCACGCTCACCATCGACCTGAGTGACTTGATCGACAAATCCCGTATATCGGTACCGTTTATCGTAATCCGGCCGCTTGTCACATCGTAAAATCGCGGAATGAGATGAGCGATGGTCGACTTGCCCGATCCGGGCGGACCGACAATGCCGAGCACCTCACCGGCCTTCAGCCGGAAATCGATGTCGGAAAGCACCTGCACTTCTTCGTCATTGATCCGGTATGCAAAACTGACGTTTTCAAATTGCAGGTCCACCTTGCCGTTATTGAGGTCTGCGGCGTCCGGCTTTTCGAGCACCACCGGCTGCTCGTCCAGAACTTCAAAGAGCCGCTCGCCCGACGTGGTTGTGCGGGCAAGCGAGTTGACCAGCAAACCCAGCCGCCTGACCGGCATTTGGAGAATAGTCATGTACGCTAAAAATTCCGCAAGGAGCCCGACAGAGATGTCACCCTGCAGGGTTTTGTACCCGCCGACGAAAAGTACCAACCCCATACTGACAAAGAAGGTGAACGTCATAAACGTTCCGTTTCTCACCCTGATCCCGATACGTTCCCAGGTGATCTCCTTTGCCTCATCGCTCGTCTCATCAAACTTGTCCATCTCGTAATCCCAGGAGGCGAAGGCGCGAACCACGCGGATACCCTGAAGGTTTTCCTCCATGATCCGGGACAACGACGATAATTTGGCCTGGAGCCGGTGCCAGCTCTCTCTGAGCGAGAGACGGGCGCTTATGGCCCTCCATCCCACAAAGGGGACAAAACTCAACGCCACCAGAGCAAGCACCGGATCAGCGCTGATGAGATTGAAAGCGGAAACACCGATGAGTAGCCCCAGCACTATCATCCGGATGATCCCGGTGTTCACAAAGAGTCGAATCCCCTCTATATCAAGCATGCCCCGTGTGATCAGATCACCTGAGTGCATGTGGTCGTGATAGCCAAAGTCGAGGCGCTGAATCTTGTCATAGATTGCCATGCGCAACTCATACCCGATATGCTGTCCGACGGATTCACCGAGATAGTTATGCGCCATCGTAAACAACCCTCGCATTACGCTCGAACCAAACAAGAGTAGCCCTGCAGTCAAGAGCGCCCGCTGAGCCTGCTCATGCGCAGTCCCGCCCTGGATAAGGCTGTAGGCGTTATCGACGGCATCCCCGAGAAATTGCGGGATATAGAGTTGAAATACAACTGCGACAATTGAGGCGACTATTGCCGCCGCCATCCGCCAGCGGTAGCGCATCGCCATTTTGAAGACGCGCCAAAGAACGTCGGCGCCTCCAAGCAGTTTTTTGAATGTGAATCTTTCTGTTTCGCGCCCTTCGGCAAAGTGGTACATAATCAGGCAATTATTAGCGTTAGGCAAAGGTGAATTTCTTTAACTTATGCCTAACATCCAATGTACAGAATAGTGGTAAGTAGTGCAAGCGACCCCGGAAAGAATGTTTTAATCGACGGCCACATAGCCTTTGTTGCCGGTAATAAATGGAACGTGTACCGGAAGGCCGGAACCACACGGATTAGAATGGGCGGATCGATTTCTCACGCGGGATTACACACTATTCGCGGGCAGCTTTGAACTCGAGTTTCTCATCCATCGTAAAAATGATCACCCGCTCGCCTGTTTTTACACTGATGTCGGTGTGTAGGCTTATTATCTTCTTTCCAGTTATCGAATGAATCGTTGACTCCAATAAGGAGCGTCCTCTCTCCAGCAGTTCGATGCGAACTTGTTTGATAAGGTTCCGGCCGTTCGGGTCCACATCAGCTCTTGCCAATTGCTTTTCCGCCTGGGTGAGCACGCCTTTAAGACGTAGCAAGATGAGGTCATCAATAATATAGGCCTTTGTCTCAAGAGGACCGCGTCCCAGATACTCCTTTTCAAACTTGATAATGGCTTCACTGATTTCCGCCTCGAGCTGCCCTTTCGTCTTGTCTATATGGTCCATCTACCCACCTGCACGGCTTATGATGTCTTGTTATACAACCTTTGGCGCAAAGTCAAGGCAAAGGTCGACATCGGCATAACCCCGAAACAGATGCACATGGCTCACACAATGAAGCGGATAGAGTTTTAAAGCAGGAATGGTTTCACGGAAACAGCCATCTGGCCTACCCGAAACCGTGTCAGGAGTTCAGAACATCCTCATCGAAATGGGAACTGAGTAAGTATCTTGATACTTTGGCTAACTTACGTTTCACCTTGATATGTATCACTCTTGGAAAGTCATATTTGAGAATGCTTTGTTCAAATAACCGGTTAATATACTGGACCATCTCTTCCTGAGTTTCATATCGGCTTGGATCTATCGTTTCCAAATCTTCCAACAGAGTGTTTAATCCTTTTATTTCGCGGGTAAAAAGACCTGTGTTCTGCCAGTGAACATAATTCGTAATCTCTCCGGATTTTTCCCGTCTCCCGCATACCTCAATCATCATCTTCACATCGTCCACAATATCCTGGAGTTCAACCTTGAGAACTTTCAAGTACTTAGATCTCCATTGCGAGGGCTCCCCCACCACACTGATAGCATTATGTCTGTCATCCATGTGCGCCGCCTCTTTGATAGTTCGTTGCATGTGTTACCTCCTCCAGCATCCATAGGTGCTAAAACCACCGGTCCAAAAAAAAAGACAACGAGCCTCATACATGAGGTTCGCTGTCCTATGCTTCGACAGACCGTCCCAAAAGGAACCGCCTTCAACTCATTCGCAGCAGTTCGCAGGCAAAAGAAAAACCGACAATAGAACATCAAGTCGTTCTACAATGCCGGCCTATACTCCAGCAGGTGCCGTTTATCTCACCCCCTGTCCATCTGCCCAGACCAACTCTATTGGCAAAAATATATGTGATATCCCCGGGCTTGTCAAGGTCTGCCCGCGCTAATCGCTCGCGCCGGCACCTCAGGTTCAAATCCGTTCAGCTTGCTAAAATGGACGCACCGATGGAGCGCCCAATTGCCGGAGACCGGACTCGCCCCCGCGTTTTTGGTCAGGACATCGCCTGCATATTCCTTGGTCAAGCCGGCCGGCTCTATCGGCAATTGCATGCTGCCGGAGTGAGGATCGGTATCTTCGGCGTCCGCATTCGGCTCCGGCGCACGACGGTACTCGATAATCGACGCCCGCCGCTCGGTCATCCGCAGTAGGCCGAGAATGAGAAGTTTGCGTTCTGCTGTCATCACATATTCCTTACTCCCCGGCGTGAGATAGAAAAGACTGAGAAGCGCCTTTCGGCTGGTAACGCAAGTGGTTTCAAGATCGTATGTTGAAATCATGTCGCGCAAAACCGATACTGGTCGAAGGATTTTGTAAGAACCATCCTTCAAATCGTCACCGCAACGAAGGGACTAACTTCTTGACAAAATCATATGGGTAAGGTATGAATATAGGTATCTGAATTTCATATGGATTGATTATGAAGATTTCCGAACGAGGCCAGATCACTATACCAAAGGCACTTCGCAGACGGTACGGCCTTTCGAAAGACACGGAGGTTGAGATAGCCCCAACGGACGAAGGGCTCATTATTCGAAAAAAGACAAGCAGTCGGCATCCGGTGGACGAGGTGGTCGGGATTCTCCACCGTCCTTCGAGCACCGACGAGTACCTCGAGGATATCAGGGGTCGATGATTACGGCTGTCGACACAAACGTATTGCTCGACGTGATGCTGCCGGATCCGACCCACGTGAAGATTTCTACCGGGTTGCTTAAAACGGCATATGACGAAGGTGCGCTCATTATCTCACACATCGTCTACGCTGAACTCGTACCGCAATTCGCATCAAAGAGGGTTTTATTGGATGCCCTATCTCGGCTGGGCATCGAGACATTTCCCATCGATGATGAAATCGCCTTTGCCGCAGGCACCAAATGGAAGGAGTATCGGGAAGCAGGTGGCTCCCGTCAGCGTATCCTCGCTGACTTCCTCATCGGGGCACACGGATTGCTTCGAGCGGATCGCTTTCTGACAAGGGACCGCGGTTTTTACAAGACGTATTTCCCGGACCTGCAGCACCTCGGTGAAGCGTAGTCACGATTTGCCGGAGACCGGATTTCGCCACGCGAAACCCGGCTTGCCTTCTTGGTCCGCTTTGCGGACAGTCTGCCGGAGACCGGACTTGAACCGGTACAGCTTTTTCAAGCCGGGGGATTTTAAGTCCCCTGTGTCTACCAAATTCCACCACTCCGGCGTATCGCTCGAATAGTATATCCTGACCTTTTACTGGTCAAGGCGGCGGACAGGATGGGTGCGAGCAGGGGCAAAGAGTCCCCAAAAACGCTGCAGATGAATACCGGACAATTTGAAGATTTTTAGCCGGCAGCCTATACTTGTTCCAGGCCGGGCTTGAGAAAACTCAGACAAAGCGTCCGGCCCAGGAGTATCTGATGGCAGACAGTGTGTACAAAGTGATCGAGCTTATCGGGACGAGCGCCGATTCCTGGGAAGCTGCGGCGGCTAATGCGGTTGAAATGGCGTCAAAAAGCATCAAGGACTTGCGGGTTGCGGAAGTTACGGAGATGGATGTCGTGGTACAAGACGGCAAGATAGCTTCCTATCGGACCAAGTTAAATATTTCGTTTAAGGTGCATGAAAAAGTAGACTGACAGCACATGGAGCCACTGAGGTAGCCATGAACGGCCTTGTATCGTTTTAATATCGGGCTACTGATTCAGAATAAGTGAGGCCGCCCCGCAACCTCTAGGCCTCGATGGCACAGGCTGCATATCGTGCATGCTACTTAGACAGCGCTACATGTAGTGTTGCAAACGGCCTCGATTCAGAGGGATTAACGTTGCGGGACAGCCTGAATCCCGATGCATGTTTACACCACGCGCTTTCGTGCTATGCTCAATCCGTGCAACGTGAGGCCCAATCTCCATCTCTGCAAGGTTTGACAGACTCCCACTTTCACACCCTCGCTATGGCGGACAAAGGCACTGACCCTGTTTCCGCGACAAAGAAATGTAAACAAGCCGGCATGGCTGAGATGATCGAGATAGGTCTCGACCCGAATGATCTCGCCAAACGGCGCGCTTTGCTCAATGGCATAGAAGGCGTGTATTTCTCCTCCGGCTTCTCACCTGCTCATGCGGTCAACGACAACTGGCGGCAAAGAATCGACATGCTCAAAGCGCAGGCAAAATCCGGTGCGATTGCCGCAATCGGAGAATTGGGCCTTGATTGGTACCGGAATCATGGTACGCCGGCGTCTCAGATCGCCCTGATGGAAGCCCAACTCGAGATCGCAGGAACCGCACGGCTGCCGGTTATCATACACAACCGGGATGCGGATATCGAAACCCTCAATCTGCTGAAAACCGCTGCCCTTCCCGCCGCGGGTATTATGCACTGTTTTTCATCTGATTATTCGATGGCCGCCAAGTGCATTGATCTCGGATATCTGATTTCCTTTGCAGGAAACGTGACCTACAAAAACGCCGATGCCATTCGAGAAGCGGCGAGAAAGATTCCCACCGAATTCCTGCTTGTTGAAACCGATGCACCGTTTTTGAGTCCGCAACCGGTGAGAGGAAAGGTGAACACCCCGGAATACATACGCTACACTTATGATGTCATCGCAGAGCTCCGTGAAACATCGGTACACGAAATGGCGGAGCAGGTGCGCGATAACTTAAGGCGCTTTATCAACTCCCAAGAATGATGAACTCCACACGGCGGTTGGCAGCTCTACCCTCTTCGGTGTCGTTAGATCCAATCGGCTCAGTGCCGCCCCGTCCCTCGTAGATAAAACGACCGGCGTCGATCCCACGGCGGACCATCTCTTCGATTATCGCTTTTGCCCGTTCAACCGAGAGTACATACTGACCTTCAGGCCTACCAACGTCGGCAGTATGTCCCACCACCTTGATGGTGCCGTCGCCTGTGGATTTCAGTGCCTCTGCAATCGCATCGAGTCGTCGTTCCTCGTTTGGCAATAGCTCAGCCTGATCGGGCTTGAAATGAACGTCCCGGATGGAAATCGATACCCCCTCGTCCGTGGAATCGACGGACACGTCTTCCACACCATCGGCGGCGAGTGAAGTTTTGAGCCTTTCCATATTCTCATCCCGGCTTTTCGATACCGCCGTTCCTTCATACCAGGTCAAATAGAATCCCTCGATCTCCCTGATTGAACCGTCGACAAACCGGTACTGCTCGTCAAGCTGATCACGCGCAAACATCCACCCGCTTTCATTTTTATCTATATAGATAGTGACGATATGCTTTCCACTCGCCTCTACGAGCTCGGGATCACCATCGGGGTCCTGCCCCCGTTTATACCGCGTTGCATATTGGGCGCTCACTACGTAGACAGGCCGTTCGAGGTAGACTCCCTCCCCCTGATACTTGTACTCACAGTAGAACTCTATTTCGGTGGCCTTTCCACCTTCCCGTGGAACTACCATCTGCGATCCGTACTCACGCCATCTGTCACTCTCCAGCAATGCCTCACCGCTGAGAACCGGAAAGCCGCGCGCGCGAGGGAACGGGTATACCGATTCGGTAACGTACTCTCCCTGATCGGTTGCGCCTACGACCACTTCATACGATTCGTCGATCCACTTTGCCTGCCGGTTGTTTTTCTTTTGATCTTCAAGAACGTATACGTTACCGGAATAGATGTACTCGGTGCCGCCGTGTGTGAGCAAGGAGGCCTCCTTCAGGTACAGAAACGCACGCGCTTCTTTGTAGAGATACCCGGTGTATCTCCCGTTCTCCCGGATACGGAGGTTCGCCTTTTCGGTATATCTCAGATCATCACCGCCCTGAAAGGCGAGTTGCACGGTACTCTGTCCCAAGGTCGGGTAGCTTATAACGATACAGAACAAAATAAACGACAGGATACCGCTCTTTCTCATCTGTCTCTCCAGGCAGATGCGCCCTGCCGGGCGCACTCAAAAAAAAAGCTCTCCGGCGCACTACCGGAGAGCGTGTTTACTGTAAAAGCTTTCTACCAGACGTCAGCAATATCGTCAGGGTCGCGGCTGTTCTCAGCGAACAGATCCGTTGTAGCACGCAAGTCGTCAAAGTAGATGTAGTAGGTACCAAAGGATTCCAGTGGATCAGTATCGATTCTGAAGCCGAGAATCTTGATACCCATCCTGTCCTGATAGTGAAAATCCCGCTGCACGATGCTCGGCGGAACCGCAACCGTCAGCCTCTTCCAACCTGAGAAGTTGAGCTTCCCCATGGTAATCTCAGCCCGGTTTCCAAAATAGTCGGAGATAATCATAGTGAGCCAGTGATTCATGTTTCGGCCGACAACCCATATCGATAACGTTTTGGTAATACCTTCAACAGGCAAAGGACGTACCGGATAGAGGGTAAACATGTTAAGGCCGCGCCGATAGTAGCTGACCTTGAGGCCGAGAACGTACTTATCCTCCTCCTGAATACCTACTTCTTCTTCACCCTCAACCGGCTCTTTTCCGAGCGGCCCGCCTGGTAGCCGCCTGAGCTCGGTGATTCCCTGATCCCGCGGCATGTTACTAAACCAGAAGCCGGCGTCTTCAAATTTCGTGATGGAAACTTCTCTCAGATCCTGTTGTGCACTATCGACGCCTACCTCGTCGGGTCGCGGCTCACCGACATTTGTTAGCTGGCCAAATGAGAGGGCGGCAATAAAAACCAGAAGCAACGCAATTATCGACAAACACTTAGTCTTCATTTGTTATATTTCCCTCCACGTTGGACCAGATCTCTTCAACTCTCTCAGGACTTGCCAGATCGTCACCATCGAAACGTGTAACAAACGAATCCGTGAGGATCTTAACCTGGTCGATATACACGTTGAATCCCGCAACGTTTTCGGCGGGCTTGGTCCAGAGAACCAATTTTACGAGCTCCAGGGTCTTGATAAAGCCACCGGGTGTAATGTAGCCCCCGGCCTGTGGAATGTAATTGGGAATAGTGGCCGATAAGTTACTCCACCCGACGTATTTCAGATTGCCTAAGTGCAATACATGCACGCGACCTTGATAATCCCTTACATGAGCTTCCATATAATAATCGTAATTCGAACCCCAAACCCAGAGATCCATGCTTCGCACCCGCCCGGGCAGTGTAATCGGATCCGGCCGAAGCTGACCTTCCTGGTCCTCCGCAACGGGGATAAACTCAAGGTAATTGTAGCCTTTTCTATCAAATGCAGCCTGAACCCCTAGCACGCGCAGATCAAGATTTTCACGATTGGCGCCGAAAACCGCTTCCGGCCACGCCGGCGCATACGTTACGAGAGGCATTCCCTCGGCGACGAACTTGCTGCCAACAACCGCCCATTGCCTGGCGTCCGGGTCGTCAAAAGATTCAATAATAATAGAATCCAAGTTCTGTATTCTTTCATCTGCCACAAGAAATGACGAACCGGCAAAAAACAGAAGGGCCGCTAGGCATATGAGGAGCGACGCACCTCGTTTCATTCTTAACTCCTTATAAATAACACAGTTACGCTTAAACCTGCCAAAATTATATTTCCATCGTAAATCTTTGTCAAACGTTTTTACTCTTTTTGCGGCGGGGCGGCCCGCCGGACTCCCCGGTCATGCTGATCAAAAAAATCACGTGCCCAGGGCGCCACTGAAACGGCTTCTTCCGATTGTGCCTCTTTCGTTTCAGCTCCGACCTCCTGCATAGCGCTCTCCGGAGCGGCGGTTCCGCCGGCTGAACTCATATCTGCCGCCGGACCGCGCGCGAGAGTGGCCTCTACTACTATCTCGGGTCCCAGGCTCGAAATATCAAACGATAAAAGCGCTGTCCAGTTTTCGTTTATTGCCGCAACTATTCGGTCCTCGTAGGGATAAGCGCCGGCCGGAGGATCTATACGCTCAGCAATGATTAGCGCCCTGGACTTTGCGAGGATGCTTGCAATTACATCCCGATTCAGCCCTGCCATCGAGACAACAAACAGTCCGACAGGTTCCTCATTAAGCGTTGCAAGGTAATTATTGACTTCCCCAATATTGTCCTGCTGAGGGAAGCTCCTCACAAACAACCGTTCGGTCAAGTCACTGCCGAGTCCCTCGGTAAAAGCAAGGCGCTCCGCGGTGCGTTCGTTTCCGCCGGAATAGAATAGTCCACCAACAACCTTTTCCTCATTCCCGGGATACTCCAGAAATCGCCGGCAGAGAAGCCCAACTTCCCTAAACGCTTCCCGCCTGTCCGTTTTCATGATGGTCAGGTTTTCTTCTGCACTCCCACGTGACCCGAAAGCAAATGCCACTATACGCCGCTGGTGCTCGATTCCCGCCACTTCCAAGGCATACCGCGAGAAAAGCGGACTGAGCAAAGCCGCCCCAGGGTCCTCCTCGGATATCCGTGCAGCAATTTCTTTCGCACTGACGGGGGAGATCATATCAGCGAATTCTATGGTGTGGCCGGATACCTCGCCCAGTGCATGCAGCCGCGCCTCGGCATCCTTGTCAAACTCGATCGCCTTCCAGTACTGGTCACGCACTATGAGCATGTCAGGATTACCGCATCCGGCTACCATCAGTATGCTCACAGCAGAGCAAATAGCGAACGCATTTCTGATTATGCTGTTCATTCTCTGACAGAAAAAAGAAACATGAGTGCCCCAGTCACAAAAATACCCGCGGCAAGAACGGCCGAACCGGTGATGTATTTCTGCGTAAAAAGCAATGGGACAAACGCTGCTATTCCCGCGGCGGCGACAGGGACGAGCAACAGGGCGTATCTGACCACAATATACATTCGACGCGCCAGGACGATTGAGGCGACGGAGATATACATCAGACCAACCCGGCACAGCGGCAGTAAGAGCACGGTATACGCGGTCAGCGTTTTGTTCATCAGAATATCTCCAATTGCCGGCAGCAGGAAAAAGGCCGTAAAATAGACGAGCGTTACAAGACTCTCATCCCGGGTATTATCGGTGTGAGGAATTTGATAGTAGATGAGATACGAGACAACGCACCAGGTCAACAGATACAGGAAGTCGTGCAACAGATAATAAACGTACAAATCTTCCGCCGTGTAGTTGAGCTCGACAACCGGCCGCAAGAGGAGGTAGAAAACATAGGCTACAACGAAAATCAGCAGGCCCCTGGCCGCCGGACGGCCAAACTCCAGAAGAGAAGTCCGCCTTTCCAGGTATCCAAATACCACCAGGGCAAAGCTCAAAGGTACTGCTGCGGCCAAAAACACGACCATGGCGATGAGCTTACCATCACCTTTATGCCGCTTCAACCCTTTGACTATTCTATTTTTCGATGGTATTGTATGGCTTATACAAATACTTTATCCGGTGGAAATTAAGGAGGCATATTGGCTTCATCAGATTTGAGGATCAACGAAGAGATCAGAGCGGATTCTGTCCGCCTCATCGATAGTGACGGGAACCAGCACGGCGTTATTCCGTTGGCGAAAGCGCTGGAAATGGCGAGAGAAGCGGGAAGCGATTTGGTTGAAATTGCTCCAAATGCCAATCCGCCCGTCTGCAAGGTCCTTGATTACGGGAAATACAAGTTCGAACAGGAGAAACGACAGAAGGAATCGAGGAAGAAGCAGAAGCAATTGCGGCTGAAAGAGATTCGGATGCAGCCCAAAATAGAAAAGCACGACCTGGAGTTCAAATCAAAGCATGTGCAGGAGTTTCTCGACGAGGGGAACAAGGTGAAAGTGACGATTAGATTCCGCGGAAGAGAGCTTGCTCATACCGAACTCGGCAAGGTTGTTCTTGACCGGCTTGTCGAAAACCTCGATAAAGGTTCCTTCAGCGTTGACAGAGGTGCTCAGATGGAGGGCCGCTTCATGTCGATGCTTCTCGCACCAAGAAGCAAAAAAGGCTGACCTAACAATAATCCACCACAGGAGTTACAGTACAATGCCTAAAATGAAAACAAAGAAATCCGCGTCAAAGCGCTTTGAGTTGACCGGAAACGGGAAAATAAAGTACAAGAAAATGGGAATGAGAAAGAAGCTCTCCAAGAAGAGCTCGCGCCGTAAGAGAGACTTGAACCGGGACGGCATGCTCAGCCCTGTTGAACAGAAAAAAATCAAACGCATGCTTCCGTATTCATAAGGAGAGATCAATGCCCAGGGCAATTGACGGCACAAGACGAAAAAACAGACGAAAAAAAATACTCAATGAGGCAAAGGGCTACCGCGGCCGCCGCAGTAAACTTTTCAGGACGGCAAAGGACGCGGTAACAAAAGCCGGTGAATACGCCTACAGAGACAGAAGACGAAAGAAACGCGATTTCAGGCGTCTCTGGATAACGAGAATATCCGCCGCCTGCAGGGCGAACGGTGTCCCCTATAATCGGTTCATCGAAGGTCTGAAAAAGGCGGATGTGCAGCTGAACAGAAAGGCCCTTTCTAATCTGGCAATAGAAGACCCCGACGCATTCAAGGAACTCGTAGAGCTCGCAAAAAAAACGGCGAATATATAGCAGTGTAATGCGTGTTGCAGCGCACGCCATATATTGCACCGGTTGGATTGTTTAGATGATTACGATTGATCAGATACAGAAACTCGATGAGAAGGTTCAGGCCGTCGTAGAGAGAATGGCAGCCCTGAAAAGTGAGAACACCGCACTAAAGGGTAAGCTTGATCAATACCAGAAACGAATAGGCGAGCTCGAAGTGATGCTCGATCGTTTCAAACAGGATCAGGCGCAAATCGAAGAAGGAATAGTTCGCGCGCTCGAAAAACTCGATCAACTCGAAGACTCCGTCGGAGAAACCTCAGCAGAATCTCCCGCACCCGGGGAAGCCGCAAGGGAAGCTCCTGCGGAAACCGAGGGGGAGACCGGCGGAGAAAAGTCACAGGAAGCCCCCGGGGAAGCCCCACGCCAGGCCGGCGGGGAGGCCACGCAGGAAGCACCTGAAAACAGGAGTACGGACGGCGACAACGAATTGGATATCTTCTAGTGGATTTGCGGCATGGGTAATGGTGTTCCCATACATGTGCTCGGTACAAGCTTTGCTATTCAAACCGACGAAAACCCTGAATACGTTCAAAAACTCGTCAAATACCTGACCTCGAAGATAGAGGCGCTTCAAAAAAGTCTCGACACGAAGGATTCGTTGCGGATCGTGATCATCGCAGCGGTTCTTATAGCCGATGAGTTGTTCAAAGAACGGGGAAAACAGCCTCAGTCCAATCGGAATGACGGGCTCGAAGATATGGCTGAGAACATAATAACCAAGCTCGATAGAGCCCTTGATGTAGAGCCCTGATGGCAATGATTACGGGACAACAACTTACAAACTACTACAATCGCTTTTCGGATATAGATGTCACCTTCACAAAAGAGGTCGTTAAAGTCATCCGGCTACGGTCAAGGGAAATTTTTGTTCGCGCGTTGGGCTCGCAATGGCCCTGTATCATCTACTCCAGCTCGATGTCAGGCGCAAGAATCATAGCAAATATCGATAGCGATTTTTCGCGCAAAGTATCGGAAGCCAACGACCTCGCTTCGCTCCGGTTTTCATTTGACCAGCCGGATAAGAAAGATCCACTCACCTTCTTTGTTGCCGCGAAAGTTGTGGCGTACAGCACTTATAGCGATAAACGCCCGGAGCTCAATTTTGTGACGCTAAAGTATACACAACGGCCTTCCGACGACCTTATCGCCATCCTGGGAACGCTGCTCGAGGCAAATATCAATGCAAAAAGAAGAAAAGAAGAGCGAATAGAGATAAATCCTGAAACACTGCGCAAACTGGGGTTTACCTCAAAGAATGCGCTCCTCGTAGTTGACGACGTTCCTCAAAAATGTATTGTCCGCGATTTGTCATTTACCGGCGCCTTGATTATTATTAGCGGGGTTGCCGAGAAATTGACGGAAAAGCAGGTGGCTCTCAGGCTCGAGATAGCGGAAAAACGCAAACAGATCGCGATTCCCGGCAAGATCATCCGTTTTGACGAAATTCCCGAAAGAAAAGGCATCGGATCGGTGGCCGTGCAATTTAATGAGAACGAAATACCAATGGAGTACAAACTTTGTGTCAATGACTATATAAGCATGGCACGCAAACCAAAAGACTCATGAAAAACGGAAAACCGGCATCTGCATTAGATTCAATTGTATTCGTTTCTCTTCCGGAAGACATGACCCGGAAAATCGGCGATTTCACGATAGATCCGAGCATACTTATCCCTGTGGAGTTACTTCCGGGCCAGGAAGAATGGGACGCAAAAGACCTTTCGTGGGAGATGATCATCGCGGCGATGCTGAAAATTCTGGTCTACAATCCTGAACACGAACACGCCGGCTACTATCGCCGCTTTGTCCTCGCCGCAAAGCCGTCGATTATCGAGGATTTATCACGGTCAGGAATTGCTAAGGCGAAAAACCGGGATTTTGAGGTTGCCGAAGAGATCTTCAAGGCTCTTGTAAGTCTCAACGATCAGGACGTGCATAGTCTTCTCAATCTGGCACTTGTGTATGAGGAACATGCGGAGGTGTACGAGCAGGCGGGAAGGGGCGCATACGCGGACGAGTATTACGAGCTTGCCTTTGAAGTATACAAATCGGCAATTGATCTTGATCCGGAGAACGAACACGTCCATTTCAACACCGCCCATTTCTTTCTCAAACGGAAGAATTATGATAAGGCAAAGGAACACTTTGAACGGTTCATCGAGTTGAGCGACGATCAACGAAAGAAAGAAACTGTTGAGGAGGTACTCACCGAAATCTCCAAACAGGACAAAATGGATGCGCTGTTCAACGAAGCATACGATTTTATCCGCCTTGGCAAAGAACGGGAGGGAATTGAAAAGATACAGGCGTTTCTCGAAAGCAATCCGGATGTCTGGAATGCCTGGTTCCTGCTCGGTTGGGCCCACAGGAGGCTTTCGGAATACAATGAGGGGAAGAAAGCATTCGAGAAGGCGCTCGAAATCGGTCCTGCTCATTCAGATACACTCAACGAGCTCGCAATCTGCCTGCTCGAATTGAACGAGTTCAATAAATGCCGTACGACCCTCAAAAAAGCGCTTACCATAGAACCGGAAAACGTAAAGATAATCTCCAACCTGGGTATCCTCTCCTTAAAAGAGAAGAAGGTGGATGAAGCCGAGGGTTATTTCAAGTCAGTTCTCGAGCTGCGACCGGATGATCCTATCGCGAAAAACTATCTCGAGTTTATCAACGACGGGCAGGAGCGGATCTGATACTTCCCCACTAAAGGCCTTCTGCAAAAAAGCTTCCAAGGGCTGAAGTCATGTAATCATGGTCCTTCACCCCAGCGGTTTCGCGGATGCTGTGCATTCCCCAAATCGCGTTGCCGACATCTACCGACCGGACACCTAAACAACTCGAAGTGATCGCCCCGATCGTTTTTCCTGAAACCATGTCCGAACGATTGTAAAACCGTTGCACAGGTATGTTGCTTCTTCTGCAGAGGTTCATAAATCTCCCGCCGGTTTCAGCCGTTGTCGTATAGGCGCCACCGGCGTGGATCTTCACAACAGGTCCCTTGTTTAATTCGGGCGCAATCACATCGTCATGTTTGTCCCGATAATTGGGATGTACCGCATGGGCCGCGTCACCTGAAATCAAAAACGAACTTGCTAATGCTCTGAAAAAACCCTCCTCGCCACCGCCGAGACAGAGTGCAATCCTGTGCAAGACGTCGCGGAGAAAAGAGGAGCCGGCCCCCTGCCATGTCGCACTTCCTATCTCTTCGGAATCAAAAAGCGCCGCCACCGGGATCGCATCGGTCCGCTGTGTTTCTATCAATGCCGAGATAATCGCATAGGATAGCTCCAGATTGTCGATTCTGCCGCTCATAAGCATATCCTCGTTTTCACCGATGATCCGTGACGGTTCGACCGGATGGAGGAAGAGATCATAACCGTCAATTGAAGCGGCAGAGACATCGAGGGTCTTTGCAATGAGCTGTCTCAAGTATCCTTCTGACTGTGTAGCGGAAACAGAGAGTAGGGCGCGCATGTGGTTCTGCACGTTGTATTCGATACCGCGGTTCACCTCTCTATTGAGATGTATTGCAGCGTTCGGAATCACCGCTACCGGCTTTCCGCTGCAGAAGAGCGAGGTCACCGGATCATGATCACCACGCAAGAGAACCCGGCCCGCAACACCCAGCTCCCGGTCAAGCCAGGTGGAGCGTATGGGGCCGCCGTACTCTTCCACGGTTACCCGCAGTGCCCCGGCACTCAGGTTTTCCGAGTCAGCTTTGATTTTGTATCCGGGACTGTCCGTGTGCGCCGCGGCGATTCGAAAGGCCGTCCCACCAGAAGCGGCCTCACCCGTACGGAATGCGATGATGCTCGCTCCCTGCCTCCGCACAAAGTAACCGCTGTGCTCGGCGAGGCTCCAGGCGTCACGCTCGAACAGCTCAA
>CAZHXC010000001.1:26322-30031 GCA_964536145.1 uncultured Spirochaetales bacterium
CAAACCCCGCCTCCCGGAGACGTGACGCACTCTCTTCGACGGCGTGAAACGCCGTCGGCGAACGATCGAGAAAGTGCATGAGACTACTTGTTCTACTCGTAGCCGGACTCACGGGCTCTGGCACGGTACCACCACAGACCTAGCTATGCAAAAGCTGCAACAGATCGTTAATGGCTGCATCGCGCTCTTTCACACCGGTCTTTTTGACGGCCTTCCTGACAACGTTTTCCCACTGGGAATCTTCGATAGAGTCTTTCATCTCCTCGAAAAGCTCCAGGATCTCCACGGATTCTTTTGCGTTATAGACACGCGTGTCATCGTGAAACAACAGACCGTGAAGTTCGTTGATATAGTCACCGACAGTTTTTCCGGATTTCTCACCGTGCTTGGCCAGTCTCTCTTCTTTTTTTTGGGCCCGCTTGAGTTCCCTCTCTCTTTTTTGCAAATCAGTGCGTTTCATAGCGCGTTCCCCCTTTAGACTGAAACGTGTAAACCAGATTGTCACGCAATCCGGCGTTAGAATACGAAATTCAGAGACCGGTTTCAAGGAGAGTAGCTGCCGGGAGGCGCGCTACTTTTGCTCCGGATTGCCCTGCAACCCAATCTCAGGGGCAACCTCTTTCATCGCTTCAATAGTATCGGCAATAAGGTCCGGCAGCTCCTCGCCGAGCATGGCGGCGCCTTTTTCAATAACCTCTCTGTTCACACCCGCCGCAAACCGTTTATCCTTCCACTTTTTCCGTACCGAAGATACCTTCACGTCAAGCACACTCTTTGAAGGCCGGACGAGCGCCGTCGTCACCACCAGCCCTGTCAGTTCTTCCACGGTATAGAGGACCTTCTCCATCTCATGTTCGGGTTTCACATCGGTACAAATCCCGTATCCGTGACTCACGGCCGCATGGATATACTCCTCCGGCCATTCGCGTTCGGTAAGAATTTTTTCAGTCATTGCGCAGTGCTGCTCGGGATATTTTTCATAATCAAGATCGTGAATGAGCCCGACGATACCCCACATATCCTCGTCGTACCCGCGCTTTCGTGCGCAGTAGCGCATCACCGCTTCAACAGCGAGCGCGTGTTTTATCAGGCTGTCGGTCTCGTTAAACTCCTTCAACAGTGCAAATGCTTCTTCTCTCGTAGGCTTGTCCATTTCTGCTCCTTCGCTGGCTCAATTATGATCACGATGATAGTATATCAGGAGCATGGAAGTGTCTCAACGATGATATCTGCTTATGAAGGCTTCATCGTTCATCCCTCTTACCAGGTCACGGGGAGCCGAACCCGCATCTTTTTTGTAGGAAGGCTGCGGACCGGCGAAACCTTCGCGGTGGTCGAAGACCGGGAACAGCCGCGTTTCTATCTCCGCGGGAGCGACGGCGAACGGGTCGGTGGACTGCGGGAGCTCAACTCAACCGAGTTGGAGCAGACCGATTTGCGCACCGCCGATGGTGAACCGGTTTTGCGATTGTGCTTTCCTACCATAACCGAACAACAGAATGCGGCTAAGGCGGTGGACTCCAGGGGGATCAGGAGCTATGAGGCCGATATCCGGTTTTACGATCAATATCAGATAGACAAACACATCACCGGCTCGGTATTCATCGACGGTACACCGGTGAACGGCCGACGGGTTGATCTTGTGTTTCACAACCCCGGTTTACGGCCTGCCGGCTGGGTCCCCAAGCTGTCCACTCTTTCGGTGGATATCGAAACAAATCCGTATACCGATCAGATAGTGAGCATCGCGCTTGTCACCGACGATACGTGGCGGCAGGAGAGGAGTTCTGAGGTGCTCTTCCTCGGTAGCGTAGAAGCCGATGACCACGTCACATGTTTCGCCGATGAGAAGCAGATGCTCGAAGCGTTTCGCGATCGGGTGGCGACCCTCGATCCTGATATTATAACCGGATGGAACGTCATCGAATTTGATTTTGCCGTCCTCTATAGACGATTCAGCCACTTTGGCATTGCTTTTCTGTTGGGAAGGAGCGACGAGCCCGGCAACTTTCTTCACGGTACCGGAGGCCAATCGAGCGCGGTTATTACTCCGGGCAGACAGGTCATCGACGGCATGAGAATTATCCGGAACGGCCCCTTGCGTTTTGAAGACAACCGGCTTGAAACCGTTGCCAAGGAGGTACTCGGTACCGGGAAGGTATCATTTACCGAGGAGGACAACCTCAAGGGCAAACGCAAAATTGACGCGCTGCTTAGAACTTACAGAGAAGACCCGGAAACTTTCTGCCGTTACAACATGAGGGATGCAGCCCTCGTTATCGACATTCTGGAAGTTACCGGTCTCATGGAGCTTACGATTCGTCGTGCCGCCCTTAGCGGGGTAGGTCTCGCAAGAGCGTGGACGAGTGTCGCCTCATTTGAGCATCTCTACATCACCTATATGCGAAAACGCCACCTGGTGGCGCCTACAAAGGGAGTGGACGCGCATGAGGTGTCCACCGCGCCGGGAGGGGCGATCATTCCCCCGCAACCGGGATTCTACAAAGAGGTGGTCCTATACGATTTCAAGAGTCTCTATCCCAGCATCATGCGCACCTTCAACATCGATCCTTTGAGCTATGTCTCATCAAACACATCATTGGCCCGGGACGAGCCCGGCGATCTTATACAGGCTCCAAACGGTACGTATTTCAAGAGGGAGCCGGCAATCCTTCCGGAGATTCTCGAGAGTTTTTTTGAAAACAGGGAAACCGCAAAAAAAGGTCACGACAAAGTAGCTTCCTACGTTTACAAAATCATCATGAATTCTTTCTACGGCGTATTGGGCACGCCTGGATGCCGTTTTGCTTCATCCGATATCGCCGGCGCCATTACCAGCTTTGGGCACCATCTACTCAACTGGTGCAGAGAACACCTTCAGAAGCTGGGCCATCGAGTGATCTATGGTGACACCGATTCGCTTTTCGTGCTGCTCAATCCCGGTATTGAAAGCGACAAAGCGGGCGAAACTGCCTCCGATCTGAATTATGCTCTTGACCGGTATGTGAAACAGAAATGGCGGGTGGAATCAAGACTTGAGCTCGAATACGAATGCATCTATCTCCGCTTCTTCCTTCCGCCGATTCGCGGCCCCGGAGAGCAGCTGCGCGGCAGAGCAAAAGGATACGCCGGATTGCGGGTCGAACCTGACGGTGACGGTGAACCGGTGTTTGACATCAAAGGGATGGAGGCGGCCAGGCGCGACTGGACCCGGGCGGCAAGGAAACTCCAAAAACAGCTCCTCTTGATGTTGTTTGAAGACCGTCCGGTGGAAGATCTCCGCGGTTATATACGGGAGTATATACAACAACTTCTCGCGGGGGAGCACGATACGGATCTTGTGTACAAAAAGGCCCTCCGCAAACCTGTTTCCTCATACACCAGATCTGTTCCACCCCACGTTAAGGCGGCAAAAGCGTTGGACCCGGAGGATCAGGAGGGTGTTATCCAATACCTTTGGACTGAAGCAGGTCCACAGCCCGCGGGGAAATTGACGGCCGCCATAGATTACGGTCATTATCTGGAAAAGCAGCTCAAACCCGTCGCCGAGGGGATTTCTCTGACTCTCCACGCGGATCTTGGATCGCTGTTTACGGACAGCCTGCAATCGGATCTGTTTTGAGGCGCACGTGGCGGGAAGGAGGGCGACACTCGCGGCGGCGGGTGAGAGGGCGCGGTAGCCGATAAGTGCGGCCGGGGGTGCGCTGTG
>CAZHXC010000002.1:0-9512 GCA_964536145.1 uncultured Spirochaetales bacterium
AAATGCCTTTTATCTACTCGGGCGCCGCCTACGAAGGCGCATACGAGCGGCTGTATGTACCTCCTGATGCAAGCCTCAGAACGTTCTATGATAAATTGGCGGCGGATCTCCAGGATTTCGCTGCGCAATGTATGGAGAATTGTAGAAAGCATGCGGAAGAGGCGAATGTCGCGTTTGAGTCGGTCATAAAGTCGGGGTATCCCGGAGTTGAACTGTGTGATGAAGCGCGGTCCGGTGGTATTCTGGTTGTCGGGCGTCGCGGGGAAAATGCCGATTACAAACGGTCAATCGTAGGTTCCATTACAGAGGACCTTGTGCGCGTCTCGCCACGGCCGCTTCTTGTATGTCCGGTTTATCGGGAATCGGTACGAACCATTCTGTTCCCTTATGACGGAAGCAGGACCGCGGAGCACGCCTTGCAGTTTTACGTGAACGGCCTCCAGAACATCGCCAGGCGGTTTGTGATGCTCTTGGTTGGAGAAGAAAGCGAGGAAGAGAACAAGGTAGAGGAAGAGCTGTGTTACCTGAAGGCGCACAATGTTCCCGTTGAGGTAGAGCGGCGCAAAGGCTCTCCGGCCAAGGAAACGCTCAAACTCGCAGAAGAAATCGAAGCTGATTTGCTCATACTCGGTGCGAGAGGAAAGCGGCAGCTGAAAGATTATATCGTCGGTTCCAACGCGTTGCAGGTTCTCCAGAAAAGCGAAGTACCGGTTCTGTTGATTTTCTGATCGGACCGTGCCGGCGTTAACGCGATTCGCCGGGACCGCTCCCGCATTACGGGGACTCGCCGGGGCCGTGCGCGTATTGACGGTACTTGCCTAAGGCGGCACTCTATTCTATCTTACACTGGCGGTGGGGAACACATACAATGCCTATCTCGACGTTTAGGCCGACAATCAAAAGACGCGACATGGACGCGGTCCTCTCATCACTCGTTGAAGACCGGCTCGGTCCCGGGCCGGTGTGTCAGGAGTTTGTAAAACAGTGCGCCTCCTATACCGGGACTGCCGGCGGTATTGCGTTCAGGGAGTACCGGCGTGCCGTTGAAGCCATATTTGATTCGATGGGAATTGGTGGAGGCTCTTCTGTTGTCCTCTCACCTCTTGCTCCTTCTGTTTATCATGATGTCATAGCGGCGCGGGAGGTGGAGCCCCTCTATGCGGATGTTGAGATGAATACCGGGTGCATCTCGGCTTCCGCGGTTGCCGGATTTGCACAGAAGACACCGGCAGCGTGTCTTGTGGATTCACCCGCCGGGTTTGTGGCCGATCTCGATAAGCTCGCCGAGCTCGACATACCGATTATAGAGGATGTTTCTACCAATCTCGGCGGCAATTGCCTCGGCAGGAAGTGTGGAAGCTACGGGAGTTACACGATCATCAGCCTCGAGGAGAGAAACATCATCACCGCGGCCGGCGGCGCCGTTGTTCTCGCCCGGACAAAACGCGATGTCGGTACATTGAGAAAAACGGTGACCGATGACAACCCTCTTCTTCAGGATATGAATGCGGCGCTTGCAGCCATCCAGCTCAAGCATATCGAGGAGTTTATCGAACGCAGGCGCGACATCGCTGCGGTCTATACCCGGTCGCTTGCCAAAGGCAGACATCGCACATTCAGCCAGGACGGTGAGAGCGAAAACGTGTTTTACACGTTCCCTGTGATTTTTGACGGCGGTCTGAAAGAAGTGATGAAATACGCCCGCAACAAACGCGTTGTGGTGGAAAAGGCCTTTCAGCAAGTTCCGGCATTTCTGGCGACACCGGAGGGCTCAATCTGTCCAAACGCGCACGCGTTGTATTTGCGATGTGTGTTTTTCCCGCTTTACCCGCTCTTGAGCAGCGATCAGATTGAACAAGTGGCCCGCGTACTCTCAACATTGCCGTAAAGAGAGGCTATGGAAATCAAAAACGCACTTATTGTTGTCAATAGAGCTAAAGAAGATGCATCAGAGGTGGCTGCGCGGATAGAGGAATATCTTTCCGCGATTGGCGTATCTGTAGATACCCACGGGTATGCGGAAAAACCTGGAGCTTTTACGGTGAGCGAATATGATGTGGCGTTTTCCCTGGGGGGAGATGGTACAGTGCTCTACTGCTCGCGGCTGCTGGGCACCGGTTCGGCCAATTCGGCGGGCTATACGGACTGCCAGGAAGATCGCGCAAGCGTTGCCGCCGCCGGTCCGGGGTCTTTGGGACACCCCCCGGGGGCCTCGCGACAGCGAGACGCTTCCGGTGGTAAATCTATACCGATATTCGCGGTAAATGTGGGTGATTTCGGTTTTATCACCGAGGTGTCAAAGGATGAGTGGAAACAGGCCTTTGAAAAGTTCCGTAACGGCAAGCTTGGCATCAGCGAACGCGTCATGGTTGAGACAACGCTGTACCGCGGGGGAGAGGCAATCGAGATCCGCTGCGGCCTCAACGACGTGGTGATCGCATCGGCGGGGACGAGTAAGGTTGTGCGTTTGAGTGTAGACATAGGAGAGACTACCCTGGGCAGATACCGGGCGGATGGTGTCATTATCGCCACACCCACAGGCTCGACGGCTTACAGTGTAGCCGCCGGTGGGCCGATTCTTGCTCCGGAAATGGATGCGCTCATCCTCAATCCTATCTGTCCCTTCACGCTTTCAAACCGGCCCCTCGTGCTCCCGGGGGATATCCCAATCCATATCGGTGTTGAACCACGACAGAGAACGGACGTAGTGTTAACGGTTGACGGACAGGAGACTGTCGAGCTCGCCGAAGGCGACCGGCTGAAAATAAAGCGTGCGGATACGAAAGCGAGGATCGTCCGCTCGGACCGGCGCAACTTCTACGAAGTCTTGCGTTCCAAGCTGAATTGGTCCGGAGGACCCGATGCTTGAAAAGCTGCACGTTGCAGGCTACGCGCTGATCGACAGCATCGAGATCGATCTTTCGCCCGGTTTGAACGTATTGAGCGGCGAAACCGGCGCTGGAAAGAGCATCCTGATAGATGCGCTCGGGCTTCTGTTGGGGGAGAAGGGAGATACCGGTGCGGTGCGTGCAGGTGACAATGAGGCAGCGGTTTCGGGCGTGTTCCGGGTCGCCGGGCACAAGGAGGCACTCTCCTGGTTGTCCGCTCGCGGCATCGAGCCTGAAGACGGCGAAGTGATCCTCAGAAGAACGCTGCAGGGCAACGGGAGGGGGCGCATCTTTATACAATCGGTGCCATCCACCAAGTCGGACCTTGCAGAGCTTACCGATTTTCTGATAGACATGCACGGCCAGCACGAGCATCAATCCCTCCTCAAGCTCGATTCCCACAGGGAGTTGATCGATTCATACGGCGGACATGCCGGTCTCGCCCGTGATTTCCATCAGGTTTTCCAGAATCTCTCGGATAAGAAAAAGGCTCTCGAAGAACTGGAATCCGATGAGCGTGAACGGATGCGTGAGCAGGATATGCTCGCATTTGCAATCAACGAAATCAACGCGGCAAAGCTCCGGGAGGGTGAGGAAGAAGAGCTGAAGAAGGAAGTGTCCCTCCTTTCGCAGAGCGAGAAGCTCTACTCGCTGCTCCAGAGCTTTCATGATTTGATTACCGCAGACGGTCAGGGCGCGTTGAAAAATATCAGGCTGGCTGCCCAAGAGTTGAAATCAATGGCCGCGATTGACGATTCGCTCATTCCGTATATCGGCCGTTTTGAGAACGCCTACTATGAGATAGAAGACATCGGGGAGTCTAACCGGCATTACAGCGACAATGTGGACTCAAGCCCGCAGAGACTCGAGGAATGCGAAGAGCGCCTCGCCGCGATACGGAAACTGTGCAAAAAATACGGTCCCGGCGTGAAGGACGTTTTGGCCTACGCCGCAGAGAGCGAAAAGAAACTCGATTCTCTTACGAATGTGGAGGAGGAGAGGGAAAATCTTAAAGGCAGGATTGCGGCCCTGGAAAAGGAGTTGACTGCCAAGGCACAGGAGCTCTCCGAGCGGAGAAAGGCAACCGCGGAGAAGCTTTCCGTGGAGATCCGGCGGAACCTGCGGGAGTTAGGCATGCCAAAGGCTGAGTTTACCATTGAAATGGGGAGAAAACTCTCCGAATCCGGGAAGCCGGTTTGCGGGCCCTGGGGCATGGACCGGCCGGAGTTCTTGATATCCGCAAATCCCGGTGAAGAGCCAAAACCGCTCCGGAAGATCGCTTCCGGTGGTGAGATGTCCCGCATTATGCTTGCAATTAAAACGGTACTCGCTGAAACCGATTCGATCCAGGGTTTGATCTTTGACGAGATTGACGCCGGAATTGGAGGTGAGGTTGCTGTTGCAGTAGGGAAATACTTGAAGGAGCTCTCCGCAAAGAAACAGGTGCTCTGCGTTACGCATCTTGCAACAATCGCCGTACATGCCGATAATCATATAAAGGTAACAAAGACTGCCTCCGGCGCCCGGACGATAACCAAGATCAGAAAGGTCGAGGGGAAAGAGAAGGTGGTCGAGATCGCCCGGATGCTTGCCGGGGACAGCGAGGGGGAGAGTTCTCTCGCATATGCCGAACAGATGCTAAAGGCGGCGGAAAAGGCGTAGGTCCGCCGGTACGCCACGGGAGGAAACGGTGGCCAAGATAAGCAATGAAGCAAAAAGCCGGTACGCAGACCGTATAACCGAATACAAGAAGACCGTCGAGAAGATCTTGCAGGAAGAACAAGCTGTGCTTGCTGCCTTCGGCGATGGTGAAGATTCGGTCCCCTATAAGAAAATCGAGCTTGCAGAAAAAATGCTGGATCTGGTTTCCTACTACGTGCTGATGAACTCCACGTCGGCTTTCCTCCTGGGCGTGAAGAACGAAGCGTATCTCAATGCCGCGAGAAAGGCTTGCTACAAAAGCATCATCTATCTCGAGGATACCTTGAGTTCCTATATTGACGTGCCTTTCTCCGAATATGAAGACAAACTGACCGCTATCGAAAAATACGAAGATGAAAAACGATACTTCCTGCTGAGAAAGCTCGGGTTCTCGATACAGTCGATCATCGACGGCTTTGGCGAAAACTCGAAATGGAAGTGGGCATTTGTAGAGCTCGAGGGCAGGTTTGCAACGGTTGCGAAAAACTTTCTGGATCTGAAGAATCTTCTTTCCGGTCTGGATCCAAGGTCTCCTGGATATCAGGAGCGCACCGCGCATTTGAATCTCGCAAAAGAGTTGCTCCAGAAGGCGGCGGACAAATACAGGCAAAAATACGAGCTTTCGACCCACAGGATGGATGATTTCAAAATCGCCATTGATTTTCTTGGCGGTCTGCGAAGGCTGCATGTTCTGATAGGTGAGGGTACGGAGGCACAGGAGCTCAAGAAGAAAATCGATATTTGGCGCTCCAAGATGGAAGCCGATTCAAAAAGAATCGAACAGGGAGCGCGGGTAGAGAGAGCGGCAAAAAGGTCGTAATGCTCGGGATTCAGTCGCGGGGCGTGAAATCCCGCAGGCTGTCAAAGGGCAATAAATCCCCTAACAGAACCGTCTTTACCTCGCCGCTCTTACACGACAGGTGCACAGGACAATCCGGCGGCATGAACTCGGTTAGGACCTGACGGCAGGCGCCGCACGGTGGAAGCGGGGATGCAGCATCGAGCCCCACAACAGCAATCTCCCTGAAATCGGATTTACCGCCTGAGAGTGCATTGAATACGGCTACACGCTCAGCGCAGACCGTGAGTCCGTAGGACCTGTTTTCAATGTTACATCCGGTGACTATGGTACCGTCACCGCAGAGTAACGCCGCACCAACTCTGAATCCGGAGTATTTGGAGTAGGCCCCTGCGGCTGCCCGGCGGGCGTTCTCTATGAGCGTATCGAGCTGATGTTGCGCCATTCGTTGACAGTATCTCATGGAACAGGATAGGATTCAACAAATCCGATGAAAATTGCAATTCCAGCCCTTATTCTGATTTTTCTTCTTTATCTTCTGATTTTTCCGATGCAATTGCGTCCGGAGCTGGCAATTAAACCCGCCTGGGCGGTTAATATAGCATCTGCGCCTGTTGAAAACATCGATCCGGCGCGAACGGCGTCGGTGTTTCCGTTCGATTTGGGCGGGCTCTTCGGATACGTGAGCGGAGACGGCAAGTTGCTTCTACGGGAAGAAAAACTCTTTGGCGTTGCGATAGATGAACGGAAGTACAGCAATTATTCGAGCGTGTCGGGGAATCTGGTGATCCATGACCGCTCCGGTTCGGTGACGGAGTCTGTCGAGCTTCCCGGGTACCCGATTTTTCGTGAAGGGAGAGTGTTCCTTATTTCGTCACACCGGGCGGCGCTTGCGGAGCTTGTGGACGGTGAAATTTCCTGGAAGAGAGAGTACACTTCGGTAATAACGGATTTCGACGTGCAGGACGGGCTGGTTGCAATCGGGCTTCTTGACTCGAGGGTGCAAATTGTAGATGAAAATGGCGAGGTGACCCTGGAGCTCGATATGAAGGGCAGCAGAATAAACGCGGTGTACGGATGCGCTTTCTCGGATGATGCGTCACGAGTTGCCGTTATTCACGGTATAGGCCCGCAGAACCTGAGTATTGTCGAAGTATCCGGGGAGGCTCCCGAAATCTCAGGCTATCGTCTTGAGACGGAATACAGAAAGGCAAGATATCTCGATTTTTACGGTAACGATAGGTACCTTATTATAGAAAGAAATGATGGTTTGAAGATACTCGATTTGGCCGATGATGCCGAATACACCATCGAAGCATCAGCGCCTTTTGTGAAAGCCGGGAAACTCGGGACCGATAATCTCATATGGGCGATTTGCGGTGATGATGAGACCTACGAGTTGTTGGTGCTCGATCCGCCCGCCAAGGTGCCTTTCCGGATTCCGCTCGCCGGTTTGCAGGATGCGTATTCACAGGAGGATCGTATCCTGCTCGGTATCGAAAACAAACTTTGTCTTCTCAAAAAGGAAGTACGGTGAAAACCAGATTAATTCTTTCCATCATATTTTTCGCCGCCGCAGCAGCCGGTTACGCCTTCCAGTGGCCGGTTGAACCTCCGATTCTCACGGCCACTTTTTGCGAAAACCGGTACGATCATTTCCACGGCGGCATCGATTTAGGAGGCGGCGAGCTGGAAGTCCGGCCGATCGAAGAGGGCGAGCTTATCTTCTATTTTGAAGATGGCGGTTCGCCGGATGCTATTCCAACCGGATTGGGCAATTTTCTGGTTATCGAGCATCAGCGTGGGATACGATCGCTCTACGCTCATTTCAAGCAGGACTCAATGCGTGTGGATAAGGTCGTCCTCGATAAGCGGGATCGCATCGGTATAATCGGCGACACCGGTGCTTCGTTGGGGAAGCACCTGCATTTTGAAGTGGCCGACAAGGAACTCCGGCAAGTGGTGAACCCGATGCGGCTGCTTCCGGAATTGTCTGATGACAACGCGCCGACAATAAACGAGATTCGGCTTATTCAGGGAGACCACGGTGGTAAAGAGTCCGCCGAGGTCCCGCTGCTAAAGGGGTACTCCCCGCAATCCGGTGACAGTATCTCCTCGGGAGTATGGACAGCGCTCATTGAGGTCTACGATATAAGCGAATATGTGTCGTATTTCTGTCCGATGTCTCCGTACCGTATCCAGGTTTTTCTGAACGGCCAGCTGGCAAAATCGATTGTCTATGATGGTCTCGGAGAAGACGAAGGAAAACTGCAGTTTATGCAGACCGGTGATCTCGCGTTTGCCAATTACTACCTCGATGACTGGCTGGTCAATATCGGGACTATTACCATTCCTGAGGGTTCGGTGATCATGGAGTTTGTCGCGAGTGATTACGCCGGGAACGAAACAAGCAGACGTGTGTCATTAGTTGCTACTCGACAGTGAAAACGTTTTCAAAAATACCGGGAGAAGAGCCTCTGAAAAGGATTGATTGTCCGCTCTGTGGCTCGGGCGTGAGCCACGAGATGTGGAGGTACGAGCATTACGCCTTTGCGCGGTGTCCCGTCTGCGGCCTGGTCTATCAGAATCCCCAGCCCCTTCCCGGCAATCTCAAGGAAAGATACGATGAGGAGTATTTTTCCTACGAGCTCGAGAACGAAGAATCCTACTGCAATCTCATGAAGCTTGCTCTTCGTGATATCGATTTCGATGGTGTAACGGCACAGATCCCCGCGTCACGGCGGAGTTTTCTTGATATCGGATGTGCCACGGGACGGTTGATTTCCTCCTTGCAGGATTCCGGATGGCGTGTGCAAGGCGTTGAGATTTGTCGGCCCTCCGCCGAATACGGGATACGAACGTATCAGGTACCGATTCACATCGGCACGTTGGAAAGTGCTGAGTTCCCTGGTGATTCCTTTCAGGTAGTACACTGCTCCCACTTGATCGAGCACCTCACCGATCCCAATACGTTCCTTGTCGAGGTGAAGCGGGTGTTGTCGCCTGATGGCCGGCTCGTGCTCTCGACACCAAATATATCGGGATTTCAGGCAAGGCTCATGGGTAAGAAGTGGCGGTCGGCAATCGCGGATCATCTGTTTCTCTACTCAAAGAGAACACTGAAAAGGCTGCTCGTTAAAAACGGTTTTGAAGTTGTCACGATTAAGAGTTGGGGCGGGATTGGTGTGGGAATTGCCCCCGGTTGGATAAAAAAACCCGCGGACGTTCTGGCAAAGAAGCTCAATGTAGGAGACGTGATGATCGTTCTCGCCCGTTTACAGCCTTGACACTATAGGTCAGGTTTCCTAATGTTGAGCCTGTTCGGGAGGTACAGATGACGAAAGAGAGGCTCCAGGAACTCTCCCTGGACGCTCTTCTGGCAATTGCGCGCAATGCGGATATCTCCTTCAGTACGGACTCGAGCCGGGAGACACTCATCGAGCTTATTATAGAGGATGAAGAAGAGGAAAAATCCGACAGGGAGCAGTCCAACAACGCGGCAATGCGCGTTAAAGAAAAGAAGTTCGAGATAATCAAGGATGAAGTCGAATCCTTTGTCTCGGAATACGAGCTTCCGGAAAGCTATAATGAGACGAAAATCACTCTCCTTCTCCGAGATCCGCTATGGGCGTTTGCCTACTGGGATCTGAAATACTCCGATGTGGAGAAGATAGAGAGCATGCCGGGCGCAAAACTGTTGCTCCGTGTCTACCGGGTGGACGATCAGAGCAATGTGAAGACCGGGCCGTTCGATATACCTGTGAAGCTTGCAGACAGGACATGGTATATCAATCTGCCGAACACCGGTATGAAGTATCTTCTGCACCTTATTGTCCGTAACGGGCATGAGGAAAAGGTGCTTTGCGAATCAAATACAGTCCAAAGCCCTGCCATAACGCTGAATCCCAATGAGGATTCCGATTCCGACGGACTATTCAAGACTGCGCTTGCTGTTTTGGGGCTTCAGGCGCCTGACGATTTTTTAGAGAAAGGCGGAATCCCGCAGCGTATAATCTCGCTGCTGGACGCCCAATATCTTCACCTTCAGGGGTAGCCGGGGTACTGCATTGTGAGTTACGGATTTCTCAGTATTGTTCTTCACGGACATCTACCGTTCGTGCGTC
>CAZHXC010000002.1:9522-11094 GCA_964536145.1 uncultured Spirochaetales bacterium
TCATCCTGAATATGATCGCTTCCTCGAAGAGGATTGGCTCTTTGAGGCGATCTCGGAAACCTATCTTCCGCTGTTGCGGGTATTTAACAACCTCAAGAAAGACAGTGTTCCATTCAGGCTGACATTCTCCATGTCTCCCACACTCTCGGCGATGCTTTCCGACGAGCTGCTCACCGAGCGGTATGTTCGGTTTTGTGAGCTGAAGCTTGATCTCGCACGGCAGGAGGAAAAACGCCTTTCAGGCGATAGCCGGTTTGAGCCTCTTGTGCATATGTACCGGCGGCGCATCGAGCAGAATCTTGCCGACTTTGAAGACCGGTACAAGCGAAATATCACAAAGGCGTTCAGACAGCTGGAAAAAGAGGGTTATCTCGAGCTCATAACCACATCGGCGACCCACTGTTTTCTTCCCCTGTATCAGGAATATCCGAGCAACGTTGAGATGCAGATCAATACGGCGGTTATCTCCCACGGGAGGATTTTTGGCACAAACCCGTCGGGTTTCTGGCTCCCCGAGTGCGGTTACTATCCCGGATTGGAGCGTTTCATCAAGGCAAACGGCATGAAGTACTTCTTCACCGCCGCCCACGGCATACTCTTTGCCGATAAGATCCCGCCTTACGGTGTGTATTCGCCGCTTCTGCTCCCCAATGGCACCGCCGCGTTCGGGCGCGATATACCCTCATCGCAGGCGGTGTGGTCGGCCGAGGAGGGGTATCCCGGTGATTTTTCCTACAGGGACTACTACCGCGATATAGGGTACGAGCTTCCCATAGGCTATCTCCGGCCCTACCTCCACGGCGACGGTATACGGGGTGATACCGGCTTCAAGTATTATGCGATAACCGGAAAGACCGACGAAAAGGAGCCGTACAACCCGGAGGTTGCACTGAAGAAGGCCGAGGAACATGCTGAGAACTTTGTCTACAGCCGGTTGAAGCAGCTTGGAAAACTGACGCGGATTATGGATTCTCCTCCGATTATTGTTTCTCCTTATGACGCGGAGCTCTTTGGTCACTGGTGGTTTGAGGGGCCTCAATGGCTCGAGTTTTTGATCAGGCAGGTCCACTCGTCGGCTGAAAACGTCATTATGGCGACTCCGGGGGATTATTTGTCCCGGAACAGAAAGCTTCACACGGGTACTCCGTCATTTTCGAGCTGGGGAAACAACGGATACGCGGAGGTGTGGCTCGACGGTGCGAATGATTGGATCTATCGGCATGTCCACAAGGCTATCGAGCGTATGAGCGAGTTGGTCGAGAGGTTTCCCGATGAAAAGGGACTCAAGGAAAGGACCCTGAACCAGGCGGCGCGGGAGGTATTGCTCACCCAGGCTTCAGATTGGCCGTTTATCCTGAAGACCGGCAACACAATACAATACGCGACAGGCCGGATAAAGGAACATCTGTACAATTTCAACAGGATCTACGATGGGTTGTGCAGAAACAGCGTGAGCACCGAATGGCTCACCCGCCTCGAGAGGAAAAACAATCTCTTCCGCGATATTGACTACAGGCTTTTCGCCGCGAAGAAAACGGTTGCACAGGAAAGTTGAGGGTGACGGCGTTTGCC
>CAZHXC010000002.1:11104-28045 GCA_964536145.1 uncultured Spirochaetales bacterium
CGTGCACACACCACCGGCGGCCACCATCAATGCGGAGCGACCCTACCGCAAGTGTTCGAACAGCTCATCCCTTCGCACAAGCTCGAGATGGTATCTGGTGGTTGTTTCGCCTTTCATTTCGGTTTTCGTTATTTTGAACACCCTGTAAACGATCATCTTTGCGGTAGGCAGCGGTAGCGCAAGAGGCGCACCGTTTAGGTCGACAAGCTGGTTTATGGTGAGCTGCTGAAGGGCTTCCTGGGTATCGCCTTCAGGATAGACTAAGAGATCGGTGTAGATAGTCACTCTTGTTCACCGTCGTCTTCAGCACGAGGAAACGGCATGACCCGCTTTTCATCCTCTTCCTGGTATTCTTCGATAAGACTCACGGTTTGAAAGGGAATCATGAGATGATTCGCCTTGCCGAACTGTTTCAGCACGTCTTCGTAAGATGGGTCTATGATAAGACTGCCTTTGCTCGGGAAAACGATGTTCTTTATCGAGACGAAGTACGGATGTGTCAGGTCGAGGCTTTTCGCCGTGAGCTCCACATCCTTGTCTTTCCATTTGAAGTGCACTTTATACAAAGACAACGCTTTTCTCCCAGTACCTACTCATACTCCGAATGGGATGATGCTCTCTACTTAACATATGTCAAGATGTAGGTGGTATTTCTCACAAATGAGCCCGAATTCGTATGTTTGTAGCTGTTGACTTTGCCTCCGCTTGGGTTAGTATAGATAGAAACGGTGGGGAAGAGTGGGAATAATTGGTTAAAAGTGGAAAATAAATGATAACCGGCGAGTACCACATCTCTCTTGATGACAAGGGGCGCGTTATGCTGCCGGCAAAGGTGCGCTCCGCGTTTGGCGGCAATACTATCGTGCTGACCCAGGGCGTGGACAGATGTCTTTGGATTTTTGAACCGGAAGAGTGGAAAAGCATCTGCGACAACCTGATGGAGTCGACAAACATGTTTCAGGCAAGGGCCCGGCTCATCCAGCGGAGAATTATCGCACCCGCTCAGGAGGCCGAGCTTGATCGTTCAGGGAGAATCCATATTTCACCGGCCCTGAGGGAGTATGCCGGTCTGCAAAAAGAATGTGTAGTCCTTGGAGTAGGGACCTATCTCGAGATACGGGACGAGCAGAAGTATAAAAGCTATTGGGAGGACAATGAGCCTGAGTTCCAGCAAGCGGCTGAAGAGCTCGGCAAGATCCTGGCGTTATGACAGCATCAACAGTTGGAATAGTTCATACCTCGGTTATGAGAGAAGAGGCATTCAGGTATCTCGTGTCTGAAGAATCACGAGGTCTCTATATCGATGCCACTCTCGGCGAGGGGGGGCATGCGGAGTACTTTCTCGAGAACAACCGTAACATCGCCATGGCCGGAGTTGATGCGGACAGATCGATCATGCAGGTGGCTCAACGCCGTCTCGCACGTTTTGGAGACCGTATTCGTTTCTATCCGATGTGGTTCAATCAATTCTTTGCCGACTATCCCGACGAGCTTCCCCGTCCGGAGGGGGTTCTTTTTGACTTAGGCATATCTACGTTCCACTACGAGAGGGGAATGCGGGGGTTTTCCTTTGGGCGCGATGAGAAGCTGGATATGCGGCTCGATGAGGGACTCGAGATAAGCGCTGCGGATATTGTAAACGAATATCCGGAAAACGAGCTCGCTGACTTGATATTTGAATACGGCGAGGAGCGATTGTCCCGGCCAATTGCCAGGGCGATTTCCAGGGCACGCAGAGGCGGGGCTATTTCGTCAAGCCGGCAGTTAGCGGAAATTATTTGGAATGCGGTACCGCCCTCTTATCGTTACGGAAGGATTCACCCGGCAACGCGTACATTTCAGGCGCTGCGTATTGCGGTGAACGGCGAGCTTGCGCGGTTCGAGCAGGCACTCGAATTGGGTCTTTCCACGCTGAAAGTCGGCGGCAGGTTGGCCGTTATAGCCTTTCACTCTCTCGAAGACAGGATTGCAAAGCAGTTTTTCAGAGAGAAGAACAAATCCTGTACATGTCCTCCGGAATGGCCGATGTGTAAATGTGGGGGGAGGAGAATAGTCGATATTCTTACCCGGAAGCCGGTGCGAGCTACAGAAGAAGAGGTGCAGCGAAACGCACCATCAAGAAGCGCGCGCTTGCGTGTCATAGAGAAAGTCGAGGAGAGTGAGTGACCCGAATGAAGAGAAAACTGCTTCTGCTGGTAATCCTGACGGTCCCGGCGCTCCTGTATCTCAACGCCTGGCAGGCGATGAGGTATCGTGTTGTGGAAACAGAGATCAATCTGCTCGAAGAAAAACAGCAAGAATGGATAGAAAAGAACAAGAAGATAATCATCGGTATTGAAGCATTGAGCGCACCGGCGAGGATAAACGGTCTCGCCTCGGAGATGGAAACCATCAAGCAGAGCGATTCTCCTGCGGGGATCAGGATTGAGATGAAGGGGGCCGGCAGTGGTTGACGTGAGGCAGCTCAGGCTCTCGGCGCACAGCATAGCGTTCTCGGTTGGTGCCGATTTGATAGGTCCTGACAGATCGGTGTCAAATGTGCAGATCGATTCGCGGGAATGCGGCAATTCGAGCCTTTTTGTACCGTTAAAAGGAGAAAGGACTGACGGGCATGTATTTATCGAAGCGGCCGTGCAGGCGGGCAGTTCTCTCTCTTTCGTATCTCGGCGTTATTACGCTGAACATCAACCACTTTTTGCAGGGCTTGCACAAAACTTTGATGTCTCGTTTCTGGTGGTGGATGATCCGCTCTCGGCGCTTCAGGCGTTGGCGGCGGACCATCTGCGGCAGATGAAAGGCTTGAGCGTCATAGGTATTACGGGGAGTTACGGGAAGACCACCACCAAAGAGATGCTCGGAGCGATGCTTTCTGAGCACACGAGCACCGCGGTGAGCCCGGGAAACCAGAACTCGGAGATCGGGCTCCCGCTCTCAGCGTTGCGCATCCGCGAAACCGACCGATGTGCTCTGTTTGAAATGGCCATCAACAATCCAGGCGAAATGGATGTGCTGGTAGATATCGCAAGACCGCAGTACGCGGCTATTACCAATATCGGTATGGCGCATATCGGTTTACTCGGAAGCAAGGACAGGATTGCGGAGGAGAAACGAAAGATTTTTCGTCATGTTGAGGCCGACGGCTGGGGCTTCCTTGCAGAGGACGAACCGTACCGGGACTATCTGGCACAGGCGTGCCGTGGTTCGGTGGAGTATTTTGGCGTGAACACCACACCCGGATTCGAGGAAGCGAGAGACCTCGGGCTCGACGGTACCAAACTCATCTGGGGCGGCCGGGCCGTGAGGCTTCCTGTCATTGGAAAACATAATATCAAAAACGTCCTGTGTGCGATTAGCGTGGCATTGAAGCTCGGAGTTTCAGACGGCGCAATCGTACGGGGATTGGAAAAAGTAGAACCGCTCTTTGGGAGAGGTGAGGTGTTGCGAGGCGCGGTAACTGTAATACGCGACTGTTACAACGCCAACACGGACTCGAGCTTGCGAATCATCGATTTTGTCGGAACCCTGCCCTGGACTGGGAGGAAGATCCTTGTATTAGGATCTATGAAGGAGCTGGGTTCTGAAAGCGAGTCCGAGCATCGGGCCATTGGCAGGTATGCCGCCGCTTCATCAGTGAACGCGCTGTTCTTCTACGGTGATGAAGCGGCGGCGGCCTTCCATGAGGCGGTGTTGGCCCGGAAGGGTGCCAGGCAGGAAAAGGCGCCGGGCGCCTCAATGGGATTGCAAGCGGGCGATCAATCGGGCGATCAATCGGGTGCCCCGGGACGTCCGGAGGGCGAAAAGCTCATCAGATGGACAAGCGACTTTGATGAGCTCAACAAAAAGCTTCAATCGTACATTCAGCCGGGAGACCTGGTGCTCTTGAAAGGCTCCCGCGGCGTTCAGCTCGAACGGTTGACAGAAGGAATTGTGGGCACAGGCCCGTAACGGGCAAAACTGGGGGGGGAACGGTGCTCAAGGAACTATTGTATCCGCTCGTTGATCGGATCGGTTTCTTCAATATTTTTCAATACATCACCTTTCGCGCGGCGTACGCTGCATTAACGGCGCTGTGCATCTCATTTATAGCGGGGCCGCGGTTGATAGAGCTTCTGAAAGGTTTCAAGGCAAGTCACCAGATACGGGAAGATGGCCCGCAGAGCCATATCTCCAAGTCCGGAACACCGGTGATGGGCGGGCTGCTCATCATCCTCTCGGTTGCCGTATCAACGGTGCTCTGGCAGGATTTCAGCAGCACCTACACCTGGATAGTCCTTCTCGCTCTCATCGCCTTTGGTCTGATAGGTTTTCTCGATGACTTTCTCAAGGTATCAAGAAAATCTTCAAACGGGCTGCGGGCGGGAATGAAGTTCTCAGGTCAGATTTTGCTTTCTCTTGGCCTGGTACTCTACTTCTACTACACCGGAGACGAGAGCTCTACCTATCTCTATCTTCCTTTTCTGAAATACCCGGTCCTCGATCTCGAGGCTGCATACATCCCCTTTGCCGTTATGCTTCTCGTTGGCACGTCCAACGCGGTCAACCTGACCGATGGGCTGGACGGGCTTGCGACGGGGCTTCTCATCCTGGTATGTGCCACCTTCGCGCTCCTTTCGTATCTGACCGGGAGAGCCGATTATGCCGGCTATCTCAGTATTCCGTACATTGAAGGGAGCGGCGAGTTGGCGGTAATCGCTCTCGCCCTTGTAGGCGCAAGTGTGGGGTTTCTCTGGTACAACTCCCATCCGGCGGAGGTGTTTATGGGGGACACCGGAAGCCTGGCCCTCGGCGGGGCGATCGGCATCATCGCGCTCATTATTAAAAAGGAGCTGTTGCTGATCATTGTCGGCGGTGTGTTTGTCATTGAAGCGGTGTCCGTCATCATTCAGGTTGTCGGATTCAAGATAACAGGCAGGAGAGTCTTCAAGATGGCGCCCCTGCATCACCATTTTGAGATTCTAGGATGGGCGGAAACCAAAGTTGTGGTCCGCTTCTGGATTTTGGGCGGTATGTTTTCGATTATCGCCTTGTCGACGTTGAAGATACAGTGAGATGAGCAGCCGATTTATCGTAGAGCCTACGGAGAAAAACGCAAGCGACCTCGTCTTTCTCGGGCTGCTGGTGCTCCTCGCGGCTGCCGGCCTCGTTGCGGTTTTCTCTTCTTCATTCTACTACGCGGAGCAGCTCACCGGTGACTCGAGGTACTTCTTCAAGAAACATCTCTGGCAGCTCTGCCTTGGCGGGGTGCTTGCTTACCTCGCATCAAAGCTCTCCCTCGATTTCATGAGGAAGTACACACCGGTGCTGGTGGTCTTATCTTTCGCGCTGTTGTGCCTGGCCTTTGTGCCGGGTCTCGGCACGCAGGTGCAGGGCGCGCGCCGATGGTTCATTATCTTTGGGCAATCGTTCCAACCTTCGGAACTGGCAAAGCTCTCGGTGGTAATGTACCTCGCATACCTTTTTTCAAAGAAAGAAGACCGCATGGGTGATTTTTTCAATTCCGTGTTACCGCCGTTGTTGATTGTGGCGGCGTTTGCGGGGCTGATATATCTGCAGAACGATTTTTCCACAGCGGTCTTTGTGCTCTTTGTTTCGTTTCTCATGTTCTTTGTCGCCGGTATCAGGCTTATCTACTTCATCCTCACTGGAAGCATCGCCGTTCCGCTTCTGGTGATACTCCTCTTGACAAAGGAACACAGGGTCCAGCGGATCATCTCCTTTCTCAATCCCCAGGTTGATCCTATCGGCGCAGGATATCAGGTGACTGCCGCCCGGGCGGCGCTTGTGAGAGGAGGCATATGGGGAACCGGAGTGGGGCTTGGAGCCAAAAAAATGGGCGGATTGCCTGAAGCTCACTCAGATTTTGTGTTTGCGGTTCTTGGTGAAGAAACCGGGTTTATTGGGGTCATCTTCATTCTCACGGTGTTTATCGCATTTGCCGCGAGAGGTTACATGATCGCGCTCGGATGCACCGACAAATACGGGTTTTACCTCGCCTTTGGTCTTACCACCGCCATTGTCTCACAGGCGCTCTTCAATATCGCGGTTGTTTCGGGACTTGTGCCCGCGACGGGGATTCCTCTGCCTTTCTTTTCAACCGGCGGTTCCTCGATTGTCGTTACCATGGCAATGTGCGGTATCCTGCTCAATCTTTCCAAATCAAGGGGAGGGCCCGAATGAGCAGCATAGCTCTCCTGAGCGGGCTATACAACAGGCAAAAGAGCGAACCCGGACAGAAAATTCGTCGACTTTTTACGATTCTCATCGCCGTTTTGGTTGTCATATTGACGGCGGAGATTGCCTTTCATTTTGTCATTTCTCCAAGGCTGCGGGTGACAAAGATCGAAATAGCCGCAGATGACGGTCTTGAACTTACAAACGCAAGACTGTTGAAGCTCGCCGGCCTGAAGGGAGACGAGACATTCTTTGGGGTGGATGCGGAAGAGATAGCCGGAAGAATCGCGTCCTACGCGCCGGTGAAATCCGTAAGCGTTGAGAAGCAATTCCCAAATGCACTAAAGATCAACATCGCAAAAAGGGAACCGCTGGCAATTTGCCTCGCGACGGTAGAAGGCAGGTCGGTGCCTATTATGGTCGATGAGGAAGGCGTTGTCTTCGAAATAGGCGTAGCGGTTTCTGAGTACGACTTGCCGGCGCTTTCAGGGCTTACGTTTGCGGACGTTCAGCTCGGCCAGCGGATAAACCCGAAGCTTCTTGGCCTTTTTGAAGATTTGCGGCGGTTAAAGGATACGCAGCCGGCGGTGTTCAACTTGATATCGGAATTGAAATTCGTTACAAAGGAGCGGGCCGGCTTTGAGGTGGTGCTCTATCCGCGGAACTACCGGGTGCCGGTACGGGTTGATTCGCGGATAAACGCAGATATCATGCGAAGAATGCTCCTGGTATTGGACGTATTCGCAAATCAGGGAATGCTGAATACAATAGAGGAGATTGATTTCAGAACCGACACTCCGTCTGTCAGGTTCAAGGAGGAGTAACCGATTGCCTGATAACATATTTGTCGGACTGGATATTGGAACCGCTAAGGTCTGCGCCGTGGTTGGTGAGCCCGATGAGCAGGGTAATCTCGAGATCATCGGCGTAGGCAGGAGTCCGTCGAAAGGTATGCGTCGTGGAGTTGTCGTCAACATAGAAGCGACGATGAAGTCGGTGGCTGAGGCTATCGAGGCGGCGGAGATGATGTCCGGACGGGAAGTACAGTCGGTAATAACCGGAATAGGCGGTGCTCACATCGAGGGCATAAACTCCCGCGGCGTGGTAGCGGTGTCCGGCAGAGACCGGGAGATCAGCCAGGACGATATCCGCCGTGTGATAGATGCGGCAAAAGCGATCGTCATTCCGATGGACAGGGAAGTGCTGCATGTGCTGCCCCAGGAGTTTATTGTAGACGATCAGCGCGGGATACGGGATCCTATCGATATGATCGGCGTGCGGCTCGAAGCGGAGGTGCACATCATCACGGGCACGGTGAGCTCGGCCGAGAACCTGATAAAGTGCGTCAATCGCGCCGGCTTCAGGGTACACGAGATAGTGCTCGAGTCCCTCGCATCCTCGGAAGCGGTGCTTTCCGAGGATGAAAAGGACCTTGGGGTGCTGCTCATAGATTTGGGCGGCGGTACCACGAATGTGCTCGTTCACATCGACGGTGCGCCGTATCACACCGATGTGATCGCGATCGGCGGGCAGCAGGTAACCAGTGATCTTTCGATTATGCTCAAAACGCCGGTAGAAGCGGCGGAAAAAATCAAGCGCGATGCCGGAAGTTGTTATATGGACCTCGTGGACGGCGACGAGGAGGTCATTATCCCCGGAGTGGGCGGATGGCCGGCTGCATCGATTCCTCGAAAAGAGATGTGCCGGATTATCCAGCCGAGAATGACCGAGATCTTCTCAATGGTGCGGGACCAGCTCGAGAAAAAGAGCCTTCTGCAGCATCTTGGCGGCGGCGTGGTGATTACCGGCGGCGGATCGCTTCTTCCGGGAGTGGCGGAACTTTGCCAGGACGTATTTGGGGTTCCGGCACGGGTAGGCTATCCACGCAAACTTGGCGGGTTGGACCCCGAGTACAGGAGCCCCGAGTATTCCGCCGCGGTGGGGCTTGTCTGCTACGGCGCCGAAATGGCAAAAACCGGCGGCAGACCCGAGGTTGCCGCAAAGAAGAGCGGTGACAGCTTCGTCGAGAAGCTTAAGAACTGGATGAAGGAATTTTTTTAGTATTATAGATTTAAAATCTCTGGGAGGGGACCATGCACATCGAATTGGTAGACGAAGGAACAGGCGATCCTACTGTCATTAAAGTATTGGGGGTTGGCGGCGGCGGCAGCAACGCGGTCAATCGTATGATCACCAGCGGTCTGAAGAATGTTCAGTTCATCGCCGTGAATACCGATCAGCAGGCGCTCAAGCTGTCAAAAGCAGAGACAAAACTCGCTCTTGGGAGCCAGCTGACAAACGGTCTCGGGGCCGGAGGAGTGCCGGAGATTGGCGAAAAGGCGGCCCAGGAAGACAAGAGCGAGGTCGGCAACCTGCTGCAGGGTGCCGACATGGTGTTTATCACCGCGGGGATGGGTGGTGGAACCGGTACAGGCGCCGCTCCGGTGGTGGCGCAGGTGGCCAGGGAGATGGAGATTCTCACGGTCGCGGTGGTGACCAAACCCTTCGATTTCGAAGGCCGGAGAAAGATGCAGCTTGCGGAGGAAGGAATTCGGCGCCTGCGGGAAGCCGTGGACACCCTGATCATCATCCCCAACCAGTATCTGCTTAAAATCGTCGACAAGCGAACGCCAATCAAAGAAGCCTTTCTCATGGCGGATGACGTGCTCCGTCAGGGTGTGCAGGGGATATCGGATCTGATTACACGGCCGGGTGAGATCAACATCGACTTTGCGGATGTGCGGACTATTATGAAGGGTCAGGGCGATGCGCTCATGGGAATTGGCATCGGGCACGGAGATAACCGGGCCGTGGACGCCGCCACCAATGCAATAAATAATCCACTATTAGAAGACGCGAGGATAGAGGGCGCAAAGGGTATTTTGGTGAATGTCACAGGCGGAAGCGATTTTTCACTCACCGAGTACGAAGAGATAGTCAACATCATCACCGCCAACGCCGACTCGGATGCACTCATCATACCGGGGACCAACCTGGACGACACCGTCGAGGATGAGGTTCAGGTGACGGTTATCGCGACAGGGTTCGATTCTGAATCCAGCATATCGCCCGTTGAAGAACCGGAGGAAGAAGAGACCGACGAGATAATCAAATACAAAGATTGGCTGAAAATGCGGGAGGGCATCATAAAGGTGCCGCCGCATGAGTACCTCCTCGGCCGTAACTCGGAAGAGACGGATTTGGGGATTCCGACGGTGCTCCGGGGTGACAGAACGCCACCAAAGGAACAGGCGCAGTAGAAGGCGATGGATAGAAGATTCCTCGACGATTATGAAGATCATCTCAGAATTGGCAGACGCCTTTCGCCGCTTACAGTGGAAACCTACATGCGGGAGTGTAGAAGCTTTTCAAAATTTCTCGAGGAACACGAGATATCTCTGGATTCTGCCGGCCAGAGGCACCTGGTGGAGTATCTCGCCGAGAGACAGGAGCGCTCGGCCATAGAGCGCCGAACCATGGCCAGAATTATCAGCTCCATCTCCGGTCTTTTTAAGTATCTGGTGTCGGAGGGGGTGCGGAAAGACAACCCCGTGGAGCTCATCGATATGCCCCGGCTCGGGAGGGCGCTCCCTGAGGTCTATACAATTGAAGAGATAGACCGGCTTTTCGCTTCGATCGATACAACCAATCCCTTTGGTTTGCGGGACCGTGCGTTGTTCGAGCTGGTGTATTCCTGTGGGTTGCGGATATCGGAGGTTGTGAATCTTGATATAAACAGGGTGTACCCGGATCAGGAGCTGATTCGGGTGCGCGGAAAGGGGGACAAGGAGCGCTATCTCCCCCTTGGTGAAGAGGCAAAGTACTGGCTTGTTGAGTATATGCGTGATGGAAGAGAAAAACTTCTCAAAAGGAACAGGCTTGGTGAAACACATCTGTTTCTCAACAGCCGTGGTACCGGAATCTCGAGAAAGGGCATCTGGAAGCGGTTTCAGTCTATCGCCGAGCAGGCAGGGCTCGATAGTGCAAAGGTACACACACTCAGGCATTCTTTCGCGACGCACCTACTGACAGGCGGTGCGAATCTGCGAAGCGTGCAGCAGCTCCTTGGTCACGCGGACATCAGCACCACCCAGATTTATACCCATCTGGACAAGGAGGATTTACGGGCGTACCACACCGAGTACCATCCGCGAGGGTAGGACTTCTGAGCGGTTCTCAATCAGAAGCCCGGCAATGCCAGTTATTACAGGCAGGTAACATGAATAGAAAAAAAAGAGGATTATTGATGCTGTTTCTTCTACCACTTTTCGTGTTTGCAGCGTGTGACGGTGAAGAAGACGCTTTGCTCGAGGACTTGATGGAACTGCAGGACGGTGACCTGAGTGACGCCACCGTGGAAGAGATGGAAAGGGCGGTGGGGCTTCTGCGGGATGAGGTGGAACGTACGGTGGAGGCGGGGATACAGCTTGTCAACTACTATAAGATGGCCGCGCAGCAGTTGATGTCACGTGAACTGTACGGGCTTGCGGCCGACTTTTACAGAGAAGCGCTCGATCTTCAGCCCACGAACAAGCTCGTAGCGTATAAACTTGGAGTTACCACCGCCCAGGTGGCCAGGTCGCAGCCCGCCGGCAATGCCCGAACGGCCGGGTTCGAGGAAGCGCTGGACTACTATCTCTACGCCCTCGAGCTTGATCCAACCTACGTGGACGCCCTCTATGCGGTTTCAGTCCTCCATATTTTCGAGTTTGATAATCCCGGGGAGGCTGAGCGCTATCTTGAAAGGCTCCTCGCTGAGCGGCCGGGGCATACCCGCGGCATGTTTCTGCTCGCGCGGGTGTATGTCGAGTACGGCAGAATTGATGACGCAATTTCGTTGTACGATGAAATCATACGGGAAAGTGAAGACGAAGAGGAGATAGAGCAGGCGAGGCGGAATCGGTCGGAATTGACCGGGAGCGGCAATGGCATCTGACAGAGTAGTATCTCTCGCAGTCAATAGAATACGATTCATTTCCTGCGCGGAGAAGCGGCGACTGGTGTCCGCTCTCGGTTCCGTGCCCGATTTCAGAAAGCTTACGCTCGGGGATTTGGAGCAATTCATCGGACGGCGTACCCGGGCGCGGTTGTGGGAGCCCGATATCTGGGCGCGACAGGCAGAAGAAGATGAAAAATGCTTGACCGCAGGGGATTTCACATGCAATTTCTACGATGACAGTGAGTATCCTCCGCTTTTGAGAGAGATTTACGACCCGCCGTACCTCCTGTTTTATCGAGGAAAGCTTCCTGAGCAGGATATACCGATGCTCGCAGTTGTCGGAACACGGTATCCAACCGGTAGCGGACGGAAGGTGGCGTTTGAGCTTGGATTTGACGCAGGTAGGTCCGGGATTGCGGTTGTTTCAGGACTGGCGCGAGGCATAGACACCGCGGCGCATCTTGGGAACCTGGAAGGCGGCGGAAGAACTGTCGCCGTATTGGGCTGCGGGATAGATCGGATATATCCTGCATCGAGCAATCATGCGGCAGCCCGGATTCTTGCGGCCGGCGGCTGTATCATCTCCGAATATGGAACCGGCACGTTTCCGCTGAAGTATCATTTTCCGGAACGTAACCGGATAATCAGCGGGTTGGCGCGTGCAGCGGTTGTTGTTGAGGCACCTGAGAAATCCGGGGCGCTTATTACCGCGGAGTTTGCGCTCGAGCAGGGCAGGGATCTCTATGTCCACCGGCGGTGTCTCGATGGGGGGATAAACTCAGGCTGCAGACGATTGCGGTCTGAAGGCGCGGAGGCGATAGACGGTTTTGTAGATGTCGCGAGTAGCTGGGGTATGGATTTTCGTTTTCCCGATCCACTCCCCGGCGGCACCGAAAGCAGAGGTGATCTCCTGGAGCGGGAGTTGAAGGGGGAGCTCATTACATACGCAGGGGAGTACTACGAGAGAAGAAATGGCTAAGAATAAGAAAGAAACACTACTTATCGTTGAATCACCGGCAAAGGCGAGAACAATCGAGCGATACCTGGGTCCCGGATACTCGGTGGCGGCCTCGATGGGCCATCTCATCGATCTGCCGAAATCCCGGATAGCGGTGGATGTGGACAACGGTTTTGAGCCCGAGTACATCACCGTCAGGGGCAAGGCAAAGATTCTCAAAGAGCTTCAGGCAAAGGCGAAGAAGGCTGATACGGTGCTGCTCGCCTCGGATAACGACAGAGAGGGAGAGGCGATCTCCTATCATCTGAAAAATGCATTGCTCAAGAAGAATGAGGACCTCAACGTAGAACGGATAATTTTCAACGAGATTACGCCGCAAGCCATCAGGGAGGCGGTGCAAAATCCGCAGGGGCTCGATACGAACAAGGTGAACGCCCAGAAAGCCCGGCGTGTTTTGGACCGGTTGGTTGGCTACAGCCTGTCACCGCTATTGTGGAAAAAGGTGAAGAACGGGCTCTCCGCAGGACGTGTGCAATCGGTTGCGCTCCGTCTCATCTGCGAACGGGAGAAAGAGGTTGAAGCGTTTATCCCGGAGGAGTACTGGACTCTCGATGTAACGCTCGGGAAGGAGAAAAAGGAGTTTCAGGCCGCCCTGGTGAAGTACGCCGGCGCCAAACCGGAGTTTTCCCGCAGAAAAGATGTTGAGGAAGTCATCGGGAAACTCGAGGGGAACGAGGGCCGGGTGAGCGAGATCAGGGAGAGCTTTAAGACGCTCAAGCCGAGGCCGCCGTTTACCACCTCGACGCTTCAGCAGACTGCGGCCAACAGACTAGGCTTTACCTCCCGCAAGACCATGCAGATAGCCCAGCAGCTTTACGAGGGCGTCAATATGGGCTCGAGCCGTGTCGGTCTCATCACCTACATGAGAACCGATTCTACAAGGCTATCGGGCCAGTCTATCGAAGAGGTGAGGAAGTTCCTGTCTGAGCAACATCCGGGCCAGTTACCTGAAAAACCCAACCACTACGCTACTTCCAAAAATGCTCAGGACGCCCACGAGGCGATCAGACCGACCTATCCTTCTTACACACCGGAGTACGTCAAGGAATATCTCACGAGGGACCAATTCAGGTTGTATTCGATCATATGGGAACGCTTTGTCGCATGTCAGATGACGAGCTCCCGCACAAAGACGGTAACCGTCGATATCGCCATCGGCGACGGCGTGTTCAGGGCAACGGCGACAACTGTCGCGGAGCCCGGATTTCAGAAGGTGCTCAAGCTTCTCAAATCGAAGGAGAAGAAGGTGACGCTGCCAAAGCTCGCGGAGGGAGACAATCTGCAAGTGAAGGAGTTTCATCCCGAGCAGCATTTTACCTCCGGCCCGTCCCGGTATACCGATGCAAGCATCATCAAGACGCTTGAGGAAAAGGGGATCGGACGGCCGTCAACTTACGCACCGATTATTTCGAGATTGCTCGACAGATACTATGTGGTCCGCAAGAACAGACAGCTCATTCCCACGGTTCTCGGCCGGATAATCAACGACATGCTCGTGAGTACGTTTCCGGACATCATAGAGGTAGGATTTACCGCAGAGATGGAACAGCGGCTCGACATGGTTGAGGAGAACAAGGAGGAGTGGCACCAGATGATCCGGGAGTTCTATGATCCGTTTCGGGACAAGGTGGATCAGGTGATGGAGACTCTCGAATCCATAAAGGGCATCATGGATGAAGAAACCGACGAGGTGTGTGAAAAATGCGGCCGGCCGATGGTGAAGAAACTCGGCCGCTACGGCTACTTTCTCGCGTGCTCCGGTTTTCCGGAGTGCATGAATACCAAATCGCTCCCTCTTGCCGACTGTCCAAAGCCCGGCTGCGACGGCAAGGTGATCGCGAGACGCAAACAGGGGGTCCGCGGCAAGGAGTTCTACGGTTGCACAAATTATCCCGAATGCGATTTTGTGACCTATTTCAAGCCTGCAAGCGTGAATTGTCCAAAGTGCGGCAGGTTTCTCGTTGAGAAATATGACAGGAAGATGGGGAGTTACAAGGCCTGCGTGAACCCTGAGTGTGACTATCTCCACACCGAGGAGAACGGAAAGGGTGATTGAAGAGTACCTGCGGTACATGCAGCGGGTTCGTGAGTTGAGCCCGCGCACCGTTGAGAGTTACAGACACGATCTTACCGCTTTTGCAGGCTTTCTCAACGGTGAAGGTATTGAGCCCGGGCAGGTGACTGTCCGGCAGGCGCGTGGTTATATCTCTTCGCTTTCACGGATGAAACGGGCTCCCTCTACGGTAAACAGGGCGCTTTCGGTGCTCAAGGGATTCTACGGGTTTATGATGAAGCAAGGGACGGTGGAAAACAATCCGTTTGCCTCGATAGCGTCGCTCAGAAAAAGCGGCGTGCTGCCGGAGGTGCTCTTCGAGTCGGAGGTGGAGGGTCTCCTCAATACCCTTGAGGGAGACGGGGACGATTTCTTCGCGGTGCGCGACAGGCTCATCCTCGAGTTGCTCTATTCCACCGGGTGCAGAGTTTCCGAGCTCGTTGGTATTGATATCACCGATATTTCCGCAAAATCAGGAAACGTGCTCGTACGTGGTAAGGGGAGCAAGGAGCGTATCGTCTTTATCGGTGAGGCCGCGCGCGGAGCACTTGCGGATTACCTCCCGTATCGCAGGGAACGGATCAAAGCAGCGAACAAAGACGGATCAAAGGCGCTTATCATTAATGGCAGAGGAAAACGGATCACCAGACGGAGTGTCGGTGAAATCGTGCGGAAGTATTCCAGGGCGCTCGGTGTTCCAAAAAACGTCTCGCCCCACACCTTCAGGCACAGCTTTGCCACGCATCTTCTCGATCACGGCGCGGATCTCCGTGCGGTTCAGGAGATGCTCGGACATGCCAATCTTTCCACAACCCAGGTGTATACCCACTTAGGATTTGAGAAGTTGAAGGCCGCCTACGCCGGTGCACATCCCCACGCTAAACGGCCCCGGCGTACACGCTACGCAAAAGAGGAATCAGAATGAAGTTTGACGGCACAACGGTTATTGCCGTAAGAAAGAACGGAAAAACCGCCATGGCTGGTGACGGCCAGGTCACCTTTGGAAATACGATTATGAAGGGTACCGCAAGAAAGGTACGCTCGATATATGATGGGAGAGTGCTTGTCGGTTTTGCCGGTGCGACCGCTGATGCGTTTACCCTCTTTGAACGGTTTGAGGTGAAGGTAAAGGAGTACGGCGGGGACATCACCCGCGCGGCGGTGGAGCTTGCCAAGGAGTGGAGAACCGACAAGATGCTCAGACAGCTCGAGGCTATGCTCGTTGTTGCAGACAAGGAGAAACTGCTGCTTCTCACCGGAACCGGAGATGTTGTGGAGCCCGATGAAGGGGTAACGGCAATAGGCTCAGGTGGGTCATACGCCTATGCCGCGGCGCTTGCCTATATGGAGCAGGAGTCCTGCACCGCCGGAGAAGTGGCCGAAAAGGCAATGCGGATAGCGGCGAAAATCTGCATCTACACAAACGAAAATTTCGTGATCGAGGAAATTGCATGAATACTGAAATAGATCAGCTGACGCCAAAGGAAATAGTGGCTCAACTCGACAAGTACGTCATAGGGCAGGAGAAAGCCAAGAAGGCTGTCGCCATCGCCCTGAGGAACAGGACCAGGCGGCAGAAACTGCCCGCCGAGCTCAGGGACGAGATAGCCCCAAAGAACATCATTATGATAGGGCCCACTGGTGTTGGAAAAACCGAGATAGCCCGTCGTTTGTCCAAGCTTTGCGGCGCACCGTTCGTGAAGGTGGAGGCCACCAAGTATACCGAGGTAGGGTATGTGGGGCGTGATGTGGAGTCGATGATACGGGATCTGATGTCCACATCGGTCTCGATGGTGAAAAACGAGCTGCAGGAACAGGTGCGCGAGGAGGCCGCAAAACGCACGGAGGAAGCGCTCCTCGATCTCCTGCTTCCGGGAATAAAGCATAAGGAAGAAAAGAGCCAACCAGGCTTTTCTCCACCAGCGCCTGCGGAAGCGCGCACGAGTGATGCGACCAGGGAGAAGTTCAGGGAGAAGCTCCGGGCCGGTGAGCTGGAGGATAAACAGGTTGAGGTGAACGTTACAAAGAGCGCGCTTCCCGCTATAGAGATCTTCTCGGGAACCTCTTTTGAGGAGATGGATGTCAATCTCGGCAATATTTCGAATATGTTCGGCGGAAAGAAAAAGCGGAAGCTCGTCTCGGTCAAAAATGCCCGGGAAATCATCCTTGCCGAGGAGATGGACAAACTCGTTGATTCGGACAGGGTTTCTGAACTCGCAAGGGAGCGGGTCGAAGAAATGGGCATCGTCTTCATAGATGAAATAGACAAAATAGCGTCAAAGGAGACCAGGTCCGGCGGTGATGTCTCCAGAGAAGGCGTGCAGCGTGATATTCTGCCGATCGTCGAAGGGAACCAGGTGAATACGCGGCACGGAATGATCGATACCTCTCACATCCTCTTCATTGCCGCCGGCGCGTTTCACATGAGCAAGCCGTCGGATCTGATACCGGAGCTCCAGGGGCGGTTCCCCATCCGTGTCGAGCTCGAAGACCTCGGAAGCGAGGAGTTCAAAAAGATACTCATTCAGCCCGAGAATTCGCTTACAAAGCAATACACCGCGTTGTTGGGGACCGAGGGGCTTACGATCGATTTCACCGAGGATGCGGTGAGCAGGTTGTCTGAAATCGCTGCCGAGGTGAACTCCAGGACCGAGAATATCGGCGCAAGGAGGCTGCACACGATTATGGAGCTGTTGCTCGAGGATGTGTCGTTTCATGCACCGCGAAGAAATCGTCCCCGTCTCCCTCAAGGGTATTGAG
>CAZHXC010000003.1:0-25827 GCA_964536145.1 uncultured Spirochaetales bacterium
TACCGTTGGCGCCAAGGAGAAGATTGTCAGTAAAGTACTACCCGTTTTGGCTGAGGTGCAATCTGAGGTGCGTAGGGAGTCCTACATCCATGAGCTTGCGGATGCACTGCGGGTAGATCCAAGTTCCGTTCAAAGAGATATATCTCGAATTTCTACACGAGGGCATGAGTCTCATTCCGTGCAGGAGACCGCGGCACTGAGGGTCACTCCGGAATTATTTTTAATGCTTGCAGTTGCGGCGAATTTCCATATGTTTAAAGAGGTACGCAATCTGGTACGTCGGGATGACCTGGAAGACGATGCGGCGCGTGCGTTGTACGTTTCGCTCGAGGAGTCATTCAGAAACGATGAATCAAGCCTTGATTCGATATTGGCGCGCATCGAAGACGAGCGAGTGAAAAAGGCTCTTCTGGAAAAAAGCGCCGCCGGGGAGTTCAGCGACAATTGTGGCGGCATCATAGCCGACACGGTCTCGCGTGTGAAAGAACAGAGTTTGAGAAGAAAAAGAGCAGAGATTCAGCAAAGCATTCGTGCGCTTGAGAAGGATGGCGGGGCGAGTGAGAAGATCAAGAATCTATTGGAAGAAAAGATACATTTAGACACAGAACTGGAAAACCTAAGAGGTCGCAACGTATGACAGAACTTCAATCTGAACCGGCCGTAGCAAGACTTCTCGAATACGGAAAGAAGAAAAAGAAATTAAGCTATGACGAAGTAAGTGATTTCCTTCCGCCCGAAATCGTCAATTCGGAAAAGATAGATGAAGTCTTTATGATACTCGAAAAAAATCATATCGAGGTGCAGGAAGACGGTCTTGATTCCGATATGCAGGAAATGGATGAGGAAGACGGCACGGAAGCTGTCGAGCTCGAAAAAGAAATTGAAGACATCAAAAAGACAAAAAAGAGAAAGAAGATCGTAACGAATCAGAAGGATGCTTCTATTGACGATCCTATCAGACTCTATCTCAGGGAAATTGGAAAAGAAAACCTCCTCACCGCGGAAGAAGAAGTGACGCTGTCCAAACAAATGGAGGACGGCGAAAATATCATCAAGAAAGTAATAAAGAATTCCGGACTGCTTCTCCCCGAGTTCTACGGAATTATGCAGAAGACATTCTCGAAAATAGATCCCAAAGACCTCGACCTGACCAAAAAAGAGATTTCAGAGTTTCTATCTGAGAAAAGACGGCTGAATCAATTTTACAGGGAAGCTCTCAGAGATATCGCGCCGCAGCTCCGTCAGTATATGGATGCGAAAAAGAAGCTTATTTCCACGGGAGGCGATATCTTTCAGGATGAAGCGCTCTGCAAAACACGAAAAGAGCTGCATAAGAAGCTGATCGATCTTGATATCCATCAGGATGAAATACTGATGTTCTCAGACAAGTTCACCTTTGCTGCGAGAAAGATAACGAAATACACGAGAGAACAGCAGCGGATTGAGAGAAAATTACGGATCAGCAATCATCGGGAGCTCAGGAGCATGGGAAGGGGACTCGCGGCTCCCGAGAAGAGGCGTGAAATTGAGTCATATCTGGGCATGAGTGCCGATCAGATAAAGGAGAGGATTCGACAGATCCAAATTTCCGACAAAAAGCTCAAAGAGCTCGAGATTGACTTTGAAGACGCTATTGAAGAGATCCAGAAACGATCAGAAGAGATCTCCTACGGTCGTGACATGATGAAAAGCGCCAAGGATAAGCTGATCCAGGCAAATCTGAGGTTGGTGGTAAGCATCGCCAAAAAGTACACCAACAGGGGCCTTCATTTTTTTGACCTCGTTCAGGAGGGGAATATCGGGCTGATCAAAGCCGTCGAGAAGTTTGAATACAGAAAGGGATATAAGTTTTCCACGTACGCTACCTGGTGGATTCGCCAGGCGATTACCCGCTCCATTTCTGATCAGGCGAGGACGATACGTGTTCCTGTTCATATGATTGAGCAGATAAACAAGGTGGTGAGAGAGTCTCGACAGTTGATGCAGGTTCTTGGTAGAGAACCTACGGACGAAGAGATCGCCGACAGACTCGGCTGGTCGGTGCTTCGTGTGAAGTCTGTTAAGAACGTGGCAAGAGAGCCGATTTCTCTGGAAACTCCTATAGGCGAAGAGGAGGATTCTCTACTTGGCGACTTCATAGAAGACAAAGATGTTGAAAACCCGGCAAGCCAGACCGCGTTTACCCTGCTGCAGGAGCAGTTACAAACCGTCCTGGAGACCCTCCCGCCGCGCGAGCAGGAAGTCCTCAAGATGCGATTTGGCCTGGAAGACGGTTATTCGCTCACACTTGAGGAAGTAGGGCTCTATTTCAACGTAACGAGGGAACGAATCCGGCAAATCGAAGCAAAGGCGCTCCGCAGACTCAGACACCCAAAGAGAAGCAGAAAGTTAAAAGATTACATAGACCATTGAGATAATAGGTTGGATACAGGAGTAAGACTATGATGACCGAAGTGTTTGAAAAACTCCGTTCGCTTCAGGAAATTCTTTCTGAGCGTTACGAACTTGAAAGGGAAATAAACGAAGTTCCGCGGACCCTTACCACAAAGACGGAGCTCTTGAGCCGTTTGCGAAAGCAGTACATCGATAAGAACAACCAGATAGAAGAGATAAAGTCTAACATTTCCCGGCTCCGGATCCGTCTCTCAGACGCCGAGAAACAGCGTGAAGATTATGAGAAGCAAATGGACGTGATCAAAACGCAGCGGGAATATGAGGCGTTGGATAAAGAGATCAAGGACGCGACCGAGAGAGAGCAGCAGTTGAGGAAAGAGATTCTTCGTGAAGAAAAAGAGTTGGAAGAAGTATCTCACGCTCTCGAACGGGAAGAATCGATGATTGAGCAGCAGGAGAAAGAACTCGAAGAGGAGCAGAAAAGGATACAGGAACAGAGCAAGGAAAAAAAGGAAACACTCAAGGCTCTTCAGAAAGAAGAGCAGAAGATTACTCCTGATCTGGATACCGAAATACTCTTCAAGTTTGAGAGAATAATAAAGAGCAAGGCAGGTATCGGTATTGTACCGGTAAGAAACTCAATCTGCACCGGTTGTCACATGCACCTGTCGGCTCAATTTCAAAATGACGTACGGAAGGGTGAAGAAATCCACTTCTGCCCATATTGCAGTAGAATTCTGTTTTACGAAGATAGCGAGGAACAGGCTACCATGGCCTTCAACGATGAGGATGCAGGAAGCCTTGCTGACCTGGCGGACATTGACGAAGAATTTGAAGAAGATTGACAGATTACCGATAGTGTAAATGAAGGCAGGCGGATAGCCGCCGAATGATTTGCATTCGGAGGAAAGTCCGGGCTCCTTAGAACAGGGCGCCGGGTAACACCCGGGAATTTCTTGGAATATATTTTTCGAGAAATTACAGAGAGTGCAACAGAAAATATACCGCCCGGCTGCTCTTTTGTGTGGCCGGGTAAGGGTGAAAAGGTGGGGTAAGAGCTCACCGGTTTCCCGGTAACGGAAAACGCACTGTAAACCTCGCCCGGAGCAAAGTCAAATCGCGAATGGGTTGTTCGCCCGCTTAGTTCGCTGGTAGACTGCTTGAGACCGGACTGGCAACAGTTCCGGCGAGATAGATGGCTATCATCCGGTGTATGCCGGAGACAGAACCCGGCTTACAGCCTGCCTTCTTTTTTTTGCGCGCAAGAAGAGGTCTTCAGGTGATACTTCCGGACAGCAGAAACCAATTCAGGTCCAGAAAAACAAAAAAAAACCTTGGCAAGACAATCGCTTTCATTATTGCCGCAGCAGCGGTAACTGGCGTTGTTTTCTGGCAGTGGCCCAACATAAAGAAGCTCTTTTCGAGAGGGCCCGAACCTGTGGCAACATTGGCTGTCCTCTGGGAAGAACAGCGCTATGAAGAGATAAATCAATTCTGTGAAGAGCTGCTGATAGAGGATCCGTTGAAGTCCTATCTCCTTCTGTATAACGGATTTGCCTATTTCTATCGTGGTGTGAACCAGTTCTCATTTGAAGAAAAAATAGCACTTTTCGACAGATCGATCACTTCATTGAGAAAGGCAATCCTCATAGACGATATGGACGGAAAAGCTTACTACGTGCTCGGGAAGGCCTACTACTACAAGGGGAAGTACTACGCGGACCTTACGATAGAATACCTGGAATCGGCTGCAGAGCAAGGGTACGTTGGAGAAGACACCTACGAATATCTGGGCCTTGCATACAGCACCCTCGGAAACTACGAAAAGAGCGCTGAGAGCTTCCTCAAGGCCGTTGCTGAAGAGCCGACGGATACCCGCTACCTGGCGCTGGCTCAGGCGTATTTCAATCAGGGTCTTGTTGACCGGGCTGAGGAGTATCTCCAGCGCACCCTCAACAAGACACAGGATCCGTCAATAGAGGAGCGGACGAGGTTTCTGCTGGGAAAAATCTATTTTGAGACCAATCAATTGACAAAGGCGGAAGATCAGTACAGAAGGATTCTGGAAAAAGACGAAGATTCCGCAGATGCTTACTATTTCCTTGGTGCGATATACTTGAAGTACAACAAGGAAACCGAAGCGAGATATTACTGGCGCCAGGCTCACATGATAGACGCTTCGCATTACGGTGCGAGGCTGCGGCTATTTTAAAAATCAGGGAATATGCTATATTGCGAAAGCGCGCTGCTGTCGGATAGAATACCAGCGTCTTGCACTAAAATATAACGCGGCCGATTGGGGGAAATGAGAGTGGCACGATTCTATGATGCATTTTCTACGGACCTTGGGATTGATCTTGGTACTTGTAACTCACTTATCTATGTGCGTGGAAAAGGTATCGTACTGAGTGAGCCTTCGGTTGTAGCGGTTGAGCGCGGTACCAAGAAAGTTGTGGCAGTTGGTGTCGAGGCAAAACGGATGCTCAACAAAACACCGGGAGATATAATCGCTATCCAGCCGCTCAGGGATGGAGTGATCGCAGATCTTGAAACAACTGAAAAGATGATCCGCTACTTCATTTCAAAGGTCATCCACCGGAGGTGGCTGGTCAAACCGCGGATGGTTATTGGTGTGCCTACATGTATCACTGAAGTGGAACGGCGTGCGGTTGAAGAATGCGCGTACAAAGCGGGTGCGAGAGAGGTCAAAGTCATTGAAGAGTCGCTTGCCGCCGCTATTGGGGCGAGCATTCCAATCTTTGAGCCTTCCGGACACATGGTGTGCGATATAGGCGGTGGAACAACAGAAATTTCTGTTATCTCCCTCGGCGGTATGGTAGTTACCAAGGCGATAAGGCTTGGCGGAGATGAGTTTGACGAGTCGATTATCAAGCACGTGCGAAGCGTCCACAACCTCATCATCGGTGAACAAACTGCAGAAAAGTTGAAGATGACCATTGGCAACGCCAATCCCGAGAGAAAGATCGAGAAGATGGAAATCAAGGGTACTGATGCGATAACCGGGCTACCGAGAAGACTTGAAATTGACTCCGTCGAAGTGAGGGAAGCCCTCCAGGAACCAACGAGCGCCATTATCGATGAAATCAAAAGGACGCTCGGTCAAACGCCTCCCGAGCTTGCCGCAGATATCGTAGAGCGTGGTATAGTGATGACCGGCGGCGGATCTCTTCTGAAAGGTCTGCCAAAACTGATAAGCAAGGAGACCGGAGTCCCTGTTATTCTGGCGGAAGAACCGATGCTCTGTGTAGCCAACGGCGCGGGAATGTATTTTGAACTTACGAGGGAAATGGCCAGAGACAAGAAGACTATCTATAACAATCTCAATTCGTAATCAATGCGGACGGTAAAATCGTTTCTGCAAAGACATAAAACCGGGAGCTTGTTAGCGGGCTACCTGATAGTATCTCTCACCCTCCTTACGGTTACTTCAAGTAGCGTGCAATTCAATCTAAAAAAGGGCGGATATGCCGTTGTATCCATGATTCAACGCGGAGGAGCGGAAGTCACCGGCTTTTTCAGACGGATGGTAAACTCCATCGGAGAACTGCGAAGACTGCGGGCTGATTACGAGGCAATCCAGGAAAAGCTGCAGGAATACAGAATACATGAGCGCGAGATGGCCGAATTGAGGCGGGAGAACGAACGTCTACGCGAACAGCTCGAGTATTCGGAAACTCTGGTCGGTCGATACTATGCGGCGGAAATAATCGGCATGGATGCCGGGGATTTTGCCACGGGGCTGCTCATCGACAAAGGTGGTGTTCACGGAATTGAGGATAACATGCCGGTGGTTGCCTACGTCGACGGATTTGAGGCCCTGGTTGGAAAAGTATATCAAGTGGGGCCGGTCTCTTCGCTTGTTCTTCCTCTTTTCGATATCAACTGCTTTGTACCGGGAAGGATGCAGACCTCGAGGTACACCGGGTTAATCAACGGCCAGGGAACACAGCTCAATAACCTGGTGATGAGGTCAATCCCAAAGAGTGCGCGCAGCGCGCTAAAGGTGGGCGACATCGTGGTAACATCCGGCCTTTCGAGCATCTATCCGCCGGACATTCACATTGGACGGGTAACCGAAATTGGGGCAAAGACCTGGGAGACGTCGCTCCTTCTCGACGTTGAGCCGGTGGTGGATTTTTCGCGCCTCGAGTATGTATTTGTGCTGGAGGCATCCGAGTAAGTGAAGATTTCGGGAGCGCTTTTCCATACTATTCTCATAACCGCCCTTGCCGTGCTGCAATCCGTCGTGTTCAGGCACGGTCTGGTTGCGGGTGTCACGCCTGATTTTGCGCTCATTGTGCTGATCTTCTCGGCAAATCAGCATGGCAGTTACAAGGCGCAGAGTAGCGGGTTTGTTGCGGGCATTATCCAGGATGTGCTGAGCGTGACACCACTCGGATTTCACGCGCTTACGAGGACGCTTATCGGTTTTCTTTTCGGTATTACTAAAGGTAAGATATTTGTCGACCCGGTTCTTGTGCCGATGCTTTTGGCCCTATTTGGGACATTTCTGAAAGCTGTCTTGAGTTTCCTGATTCTTTCGGTATTTGCCGGCGAGTACGCGTCCGTCGTATTCACACGGGAACTGGGTATCGAGGCGGGGCTGAACGCTTTGGCGGCCCCCTTCCTGTACGCATTACTGAAAGTGGCAGGCATAATCAAACAAACGAGGGAAGCGTGATAATGGGAGATCCGGCCGGCAGAGGAACAAGTGACAGGAAGGGGAGGGTGGTTGCCCTTGCCCTGGTGGTCGGTTCCGTATTTTTGGTCTACCTGGCGTACCTTTTCTCGCTTCAGATAGTGAAGGGTTTGGAGTACCAGGACAGGGCGAGAAAAGTCTCGCAGCGGATGCTGCCAATCCCATCTCAGCGTGGCGAGATATATGACCGAAATGCCGATACGCCTATCGTGATAAACGTTGATTCCTATGCCGTAGACATCATCCCTGCGGAAGTTGAGCGGGATGAGCTGGAAAACCTCATGCGGGAACTGTCGATTTTGCTCTCGGTACCGCTTCAGAGTATCAAAAAGAGTCTCCCCCCCGATATGTATCACCTCTACCAGCCTGTAGAAATTGCCGACAAGGTACCTGTTGAGAAAATCTACTACATAGCGGAGCATCTCGATGCGTATCCCGGGGTCACCTGGCACAATAAACCCATCCGTAGCTACCTTGAAACCGGTTCGATTGCACATGTTATCGGCTATGTGAATAACATTACGACCGCGGAGCTGCAGGTGCTCTACAACCGCGGTTATAAGTCAGGTGATGTTATCGGGAAGCGGGGAATCGAGAAACAGTATGATGGAATCCTGCGCGGAGAAGAGGGGGCGAGATATAGGACTGTCGACGTCAGAGGCCGCGGCGTTGACTCCGGCGGGGAGAGCATCATTGAGCCCGTACTAGGGAAAGACCTTGTTCTCACAATCGACAGGAAGATACAGAGATTGTGCGAGGAAGCCCTTGGCAGGCGAGCCGGCGCGGTTGTTGTGCTGAAACCTTCTAACGGTGAAGTGTTGGCGCTCGTTTCCTATCCCTCCTACGATCCGAATATCTTCTATACCGAACGTGCGGGGCGGGAGTTTACGAGGCTTGCATTGGATCCGCTTTCACCTTTTCTGAACCGTGCCATTCAGTCGAGCTATCCGCCCGCGTCAACTTTCAAAATACTGATGACCACCGCACTGCTGGAAGAAAAGGCCGTGGATCCGGATTTTGAAGTGGAATGTACCGGCTCGCATTGGCTTGGAGATCGGGAGTTCAGGTGCTGGCTGGAAAACGGCCATGGTTTGGTCAACCTATCGGAGGCTCTCGCGGAATCGTGCAATATCTATTTCCAGACAGTTGGACTCGATGATTTGGGAATCGATATTATATCTGATTACATGTTCCGCTTTGGGCTTGGAGAAAGGACGGGTATCGACCTGTCACCGGAGACTACCGGGATAGCCCCAAACCCAAAATGGAAAGAAATTGCGACAAATCAAAAGTGGGTTGGTGGCGACACGTATAACACATCTATTGGCCAGGGATACACGGCAGTTACCCCACTGCAGATGGCGAACGTAATGGCGCTGATAGTAAACCGCGGTGTTGTTTATAAGCCGCATCTGCTCAAGGAAGTGCGGGATCCGGTTTCCGGCGAGGTTATTGAAGAAATAGAACCAACGGTTTTAAGGACATCCACGATAAGCGAAGACACGTTCTTGAAAGTGCAGGAATTGCTGAGGGGCGTGGTAACCGACGGGACCGCTTCAGTGATTATAAAAACAGATGCGGTAGAGATAGCCGGAAAGACGGGTACCGGTGAGGTGGGGCTCGAAGAGCAGTGGGATTCCTGGTTTGTGGCATTTGGGCCCTATGGCGCGAAACCTGAAGACTCGGTTGTTGTAGTGGTATTTGTCGAGAGCGTGAATGAGTGGGAGTGGTGGGCTCCAAAGGCAGCTAACCTGATTTTTCAGGGCATCTTTGCTGATCAGAGCTTTGGCGAAGCTGTCGATACACTCAAACCCTGGTACGTCCCGAGGTGATGCGCTGATGCGATCGAGGTCCCTGTTTGGATTTGATGTGCTGTTGCTGGCCTCTGTGCTGGCCCTCATGACAATTGGCATACTGTTTATTTATTCCAGCGGCGTCTCCTCCACCGGCGAGCAGCTTTCGAGGGAGTATATAAGACAGATCATCTGGGTAGGTGTCGGTCTGCTCATCATGACCGCGATTATTTTTACCGATTATATGCTCATTGCGGAATACGCGGGGTACATCTACCTGGTATTCATTGTGTTGTTGGTGATCACGCTCTTTGTAGGGAAAGTGGTGAACGGCGCCAGATCATGGATACCGATCTTCAGCTTTGGTTTTCAGCCGTCGGAGTTTGCGAAAATTGCCACCATTCTCTATCTTGCGAAGTTCTTGAGCGCCAAAAAGGAGAGGAGCAACGGGCAACGGTTTTTTCTTGCGGGGTTGATCGTTGCGGTGCCGATGATGTTGATCCTGCTTCAGCCGGATATGGGTACCGCTGTGGTCTTTTTGCCAATCCTTCTCGTTATGAGTTATCTCGCGGGAATCGACGCTCGATACATCATCTATGTGACAATTACCGGATTGCTCCTTATCGTGTTGGGTGTGATCCCTGCGTGGAACCTCTACCTGGCCGAGCGGGATATCGGGTTTCTGAGGGTGCTCACTGCCGGTAATTATGCGGTTTATACGCTGCTTGTTCTTGGATCGATTATCGCGCTCTCTGCTATCGGTTATTTTCTGCTCAAGCGTAGATACTTTTACTGGCTGCTCTACGGTTTCTCGAGTTTGTTTGTTGCTTATGGCGGCTCGTTTCTTTTGAGATCCATACTAAAAGATTTCCAAATAAAGAGATTGATCGTTTTTCTTGATCCGACAATTGAGCCTCAGGGAGCCGGCTGGCATGTGATTCAGTCGGTTACGGCGGTCGGATCGGGCGGTTTTTGGGGCAAAGGTTGGCTCAAGGGAACGCAGAGCCACTACCGCTACCTGCCGCAGCAAAGCACAGACTTCATTTTTTCAATTATTGCGGAAGAGTGGGGGTTCATTGGGAGCTTTTTTATTATCGTGCTGTTGATGATTATACTCGGAAGAAGCCTCTATATGACAATCAGCGCAAAAGATTCGTATGCTGCAAATGTGGCCGGAGGAGTGTTTGCCATGATAGCGTTTCACGTGTTCATAAATATCGGAATGGCCATGGGAATCATGCCGATCACCGGAATCCCGCTGTTTTTTCTCTCATACGGAGGATCCTCGCTCTGGACAGCGCTGATTGGCGTCGGCCTTCTGTTGAGCATACACATGCGCAGGTATCACTACTGAGATGAAAATACGTCCGGCCAAAGATTTATTTCGATTACTCATGCAGGTGGAGAAGCCGGGAAGGTATGTCGGCGGCGAATACGGGGTGATAGAGCCGGAGGAAAGCGCTCCCTTGAGAATTGTGCTCTGTTTTCCGGATATCTATGAAATCGGGATGTCCAATCTCGCCATCCGCATCATGTATCAGCTGTTCAACGCTATGGATGGCGTTTCTTGTGAGAGGGTGTTTGCTCCCGACCGTGATTTTGAAACACTCCTACGTGGCAATTCGCTGCCACTCTATTCATTGGAATCCGGCACGCCGCTTCACGACTTCGATATAGTGGCCTTTTCGATCGGCTATGAGCTTGCTGCAACCAATGTTCTCGCAATTCTCGAATCAGGCGGTATCCCGTTGCGGAGAAAAGACCGCAGCGGGTCAGACCCGATCATTATTGCCGGGGGGCCCGCGATAACAAACCCAATACCGTTCTCCTCCTTCTTTGATGCGGTCTTCATTGGGGAAGCTGAGTCAACGATGAGTCAGACCCTCTCGGAGCTGGTTTCTCTCAAACGACGCGGAGCCAAAAGGGAGTCACTCATTGAGAAAATGGTCGAGAACAAGAGCGTGTATGCGGAGGACAAAACCGCCACAGTCAAGCGTGGAGTGTGGAGTGAATTTGGTACGGAACCGGGACCGCTACTTCTTCCGGTTCCCGGGATAAAGACGGTCCATGACCACGGTGTTGTGGAAATCATGCGCGGCTGTCCAAATGGTTGCCGTTTCTGTCATGCGGGTATCTATTACAGGCCTTACCGCGAAAAACAGTACGGGGTGATAGCTCGGGAGGTGGAAGACCTTGTTTCCGTATGCGGCTATCGCGAGATCACCATTACCTCACTCTCTTCGGGTGACTTTACCAATGTCGTACCGCTGGTAAAAGCACTGAACCGGGTGTGGAGCAGGCGGGGTGTTTCGTTTTCCCTCCCGTCTCTACGGGTGGATTCCTTCACCCTTCCGCTTTTGGCCGAGATTTCTGCTCTCAGAAAGAGCGGGCTCACCTTTGCCGTGGAAACACCAGATGAAGCGTGGCAGCGGGGTGTGAACAAGATTGTCGGTTACGAGAAGACAGTCGAGATACTCAAGCAAGCAAAATCACTCGGCTGGCGAATGGCCAAGTTCTACTTCATGATCGGTCTTCCGGTTTCTCGAGGTGCGGATGAGGTGGCGTCCATCGCTGAGTTTCTTGACAGCATACGCACTGCGAGCGGGATGAACATCAATGTGAACATCGGGACCTTTATTCCAAAGCCGCATACGCCGTTTCAGTGGAGCCCTCAGCTGCGGGAACACGACGCCCTCGATCGGATACATCGGCTCAAGCAGGAGCTGCGTACAAAAAAAGTGGCTCTGAGGTATCACTCGCCCTTTGCTTCGGAGCTGGAGGGTATCATAACACGCGGTGATAAACGGGTAGGGGATCTTGTTGAAGCGGCTTACCACCGTGGCGCAAGGTTTGATGCATGGGATGAGCGGCTGGACCGGGAGTTGTGGAAAAGCGTTTTCAAAGAAAGCGGATGGGATCCGGGAGCGGAGTTTTGTAAGGCGATCGAGCCGGACGAACCCCTTGTCTGGGATTCCATACAGTTGGGTGTTACCAAGGAAGCATTGAAAAAAGAGCTAAGACGTTCTGAGAACGGAGAAACCTCCCCGTCATGCGGTGTAGATTGCTATCGTTGCGGGGTGTGTGGGAAGGACCATAACGTTCGCGTGAATGATCCTGACGGACCCGATATTGAGGTTTCAGCTGCAACGGGTGCGAAGCCGGAACCGGGGGAGAGTGGATACGAAGGGTTCCTCACCTTTTCATTTGAAAAGAAGGGTGAAGCCGTCTTTCTGTCGCACTTGAATGTAATGACAATATTCGAACGGGCTTTTCAACGTGCCGGTATCAAGGTTGCTTATACAAAAGGATACAATCCAAAGCCCAAGCTGGAGTTTGCTAATCCCTTACCTCTCGGTTTTTCCTCTTCAGAAGAAATCGGACGGGTCGGAATTGTAGAACAAGTATCTCCAGAGGTCTTTTCAGAGAAGGCCAACCGTGTACTACATACTGGAATTAAGGTTAATAGTTGCACTATTTTAGACAAAACGAGTGAAAGAAAAATGACGTCACTTATGAGCAGGTTCTGGGGAAGCGAATACCTGCTCGAATGGGTCGGCCCTGAGAACGGCGCGCTGTGTGCTCGTGTTGATGCAATTAACGCGTATCTACGCGAAAACTCGCTTGACGAAGTGGAAATTTCCCGGCCTGAGGGGCGTGACGAGGCGATCAGGCTGACGATCAGGCAGACCGGAAAGAAGAGCTCACTACGCACCATTCTCCACGAAATTTCTCAGGAGAGCGAGTGGTGGGAAGAGTGGCGCGTTACGCGTGCGCGCAGTTTTGCCGCAAATGCTGCAGCCGGCGTTACTCCTTCATCCTTCCTCGAATGATTTCGCTTCGTTCCAGAGGGTGTCCATCAGGCTGAACTCTTTGGTGGAGAGAGCTTTCCCTCTGCTTTTCATTTCCTCCTCAATATAACGAAATCTTCTTGCGAATTTGCGGTTGGTTCCATGAAGGGCAATTGCGGGATCAACTTTGTAATGTCTGCAGAGATTGACGACGGCGAAGAGCAGGTCGCCAAGCTCGTTCTCGACCTCTGTGTGACTGCCGTTCTGTGGATCGATCTCCTCGAGCTCCTGCAGCTCTTCGTGCACCTTGTCCGAAACCTGAGAGAGTTCTTCCCAGTCAAAACCAACCTTGGCCGCTTTCTTCTGGTATCTATACGCTTTTTCCAGAGGGGGTAGTGACCCGGGGACTGAATCGAGGAGCGAGCTGCCGCTATCCTTTCCTTCAACATCACGTTTTATGCGGTCCCACTGTTGTATTACCTCCTCGGAACCGGAAATCGTCGAGTCTGAAAACACGTGAGGATGCCGCCGGATCAATTTCTCGCTAATCTCGTCTAGAACATCCGTAACGGTGAACCGTCCGGCCTGTTGCTCTATATATGAAATCATCGTGGCAAGAAGGAAAAGGTCTCCAAGTTCTTCTCTCAGATTGCCGGAATCATGGGAGTTGATGGCATCGATGCATTCATAGGTTTCCTCCAGCAAATCGCCTCGAAGAGTTCTTGCGGATTGCTCCTTGTCCCAGGGGCAGCCGTTTGGCCCACGCAGCGTTTTTACGATGTCGAGAAGCCTTTTGAACTCCGCGCCGGGGGAGGAGTAGTGAGTGGACTTGTCGTGGTTAGCGTCTTTCATGGGTGGATACTACCGCGAAATGTGAGGGAAAAACAACTCACATCAAGAAGTAGACAGAATATATATTATGGGAAGTTAAGCGTGGGTAGCGTTTCCTTTGCGGCATGCGGCGGTCGGCTCAAGAGCTCATGCGGAGCCCGGCCGCGCGTCAATCGTTAGCGCTTACCTTGGAAAAGATCCAGAGAAGCAGAAGTCCCGCGATTATCGGCGGAAAGATATTTACCGCATTCAAGACGTTCGAGAGCTTTTCTATTATGTCCGAGAAGAAATACTCGATAACGCCCCCAAGAAATGAACCGACCACGCCAACGAGCAACGCTCCCCAGAAATAGCCGAGCATCTTCTTTTTGAGTATGAAGACGAAGTACAGCGCCAGGGCGAAACCGATGAGAAAGTAGATCATTCCAATGTTGAAATAGTAGTTAAACACGTTAGCCTCTCCGTACGCTATTGAGAAAGATCGAGAAATGAGTTTCCGAGAAATACCGCGGTGCTATAGATGTTGAACGAGAGATTCTCGTAGTCGTTGCCATAGCTCATTACGTAGAGCGCGATGACGATGTCAAAGCTCTGTCCGGGATCAAACCCTTGAGGAAGGTCGCTGTCCCCGCTATCAAAATCCGAAAAGTTCTCCAGCTCCCTCGTCCCGGCATCGTTTCTCAGGGTACGCATGAAGATAATATTGCCGTATACAGAACGGGGCCTGTTATCACCGAGGTTGCTGAACTCAAGTTCTATCAGGGTGTTTTCGTTTTCCATATCGGCGTCTGAAAGCGGTATAAGCGGGTATCTTGGAAGCGGAGAGCCGGTTTCCGTTGTGGAAGCGAGCCGGACATACCCTTCCCTCGTCAGTGATTGCTGTGAAACGGGAGATGAGAGTGAGGCGTCTCCGTTGATGTCAAGGTCTTCATCCGCGGTTTGCGGGTCGAAAAGCTTATAGTATATCTCAAAGCCTTCAAAAACCTCCGGGTTGATCGTTTCGGGATCTGGGATCGAAAAAAAGTAATCTGTTTCGGAGGTAAGCGGAGATTGCACCGATGTGGCCGGTACAGGCGGTAAGTATGGGGCCGATGGAATGCCACAGGCGGCCGGCGCAAGAAGCGCAAGAAAGAGGCAAAGTATCTGAGAAAAATTACGCATGAAAACGAATCGACCGGCTTCAAGAAACAGGCGCTGTGGCTTTTGCCTTCGCCCTTTTCTTGCCGTTTGTGTGAAAATTCGACGGTAGATCATATCCGTCAACCATATCTATCAGCTCGTAAATGAGTACTGGTTTGTTCTTTCCTTTCACTCTGATATTATCGAGCTCTCTCACAATCACGTGATCCCGGACAAGACCATAGGTGAACTCACTGATAATTATCTCGGTAAAATAAGCCTTGTTCGTACCCTCTAATCGCGCTCCGAGATTGACATTATCGCCCATCAATGTGTAGTTCATCCTACCCATGGACCCCATGTTCCCGACGGTCATGATGCCTGAGTTTATTCCCATACCGATGCGAATCTGAAGTGCCTCAGGCCAGCCGGCATTGAGCTCTTTGAGCTTTTCAGATTGTTTCAACGCGCATTTACACGCCAGAAGCGCATGATCCGGCTGTGGCAGCGGGGCTCCCCAGAAGCTCATTATTTCATCACCTACATACTTATCCAGGGTTCCCTGATATTCCATGATAATATCAGTCATCGCCGTCAGATAGAGATTGAGATGATTTACGAGTTCCTGCGGCGGTACGGCTTCCGAGAGTGAGGTGAAGCCCCTAATGTCTGAGAAGAATACGGTGAGCTCTTTGTCTACACCTCCCAATTCCGGCGGATCATCCAGGATCTGATCTACCACCGTAGGGTTCACGTACTTGCCAAACATGTCCTTGATCCTGCGTTTGTCCTTCTCTTCGGTCATGATCCGGTAGACAACAACAGTGAGAAAGGTGAACATGACGCCTATTGCCGGAGCCGCAAAGTCCACCAGATAAGAAGTTTGATCGAAGACGATGGAGACCGTGATAAAAAGTGCAAGCACCAAGAAAATGGAGGTGACAAGCGACCAGATCGTGGCCAGGCGGGATGCCATAAACGCTATCAGCATGACAAGACCCACCAGGATAGCCAGGTTTACCCAGAAGGGAACCTCGTGGATAAAATTATCCATGATGATGGTATTCAACGCGTTGGCGTGTATTTCAACCCCGTACATCAAACCATACGGTGTCGGCTTCTCATCGTCGGCAATACCGCGTTCGAACGCACCCACCATCAGTATCTTGTTTTCTACGGCCCGTGTACGCGGCCAGGAACGAGGGTCCGCACCGGTCACGTTTGCGGCGTACCCCGAAAAGGATCGGACCGGAAACGTCTGTCTTCCTCCTGCGGCGGCAAATGACCTTCCGCCCATGAAGTTGACGATCATCTGACCGTTTTCATCTATTGGAATGCGTATCTCTTCTACAGAACGGGTCTCGCCCTCCTCTATTATCTCCCCTTCCTCATTGTAGACCGGCAGTTTTTCGGTGACCGCATAGGGGACCCATTGACCGGATTCCGTGTCAAAAAACTCCGGGTCATTGATGAGAATGTGGCTTCCGAGCTCGATTTCAATATCTTCAACGCCCTTGTTGAAATACTGGAGTGCGAGCGCCAGGGTTATTGCCGGGATAAAATGGTCCTGGTACTTCTTGACTACAAAAAACGCTTCATCCGACTCACCATTGCCGTCATTGTCCACCAGTTTTTGAGGCGCCCATCTTTCCATCTCTTCAGTCAGGTCTTGAATTACACCCGCGGTTAGCGGGTAGTCGATATGGTGGTGTGTGTCCTCTTTGTCCACCCATTCCAACCGTTCAAAATTGGCCCTGTCGATTGGATAATCGACGGTCAGGTCGTCAAGTTTGATCTCCTCAATCAAAACTGAGGATTTTGCGATAAGCGGCTGCCGGCGGTAAATGCCGTCACGGTCCGAGGCAAAGTTGGCATGCCCATAGCCGTTCAAGGCCTCAGCGTACGGCTGGAGCGGGGGCTGTAGACCGTAGTACGGGACCATATGCTCCCAGTTTCCGGAGATGTCTCTGATTTCTCCCCAGTTGTCGTAGAGAATCTCATGGCGTTCGAAATATTCGTATGCGTTCGCAGACGACGGCGGGACCTCATCAAGCATCGTTTCGAGAAACACCCTCCCGTTGTTCCTGATGGCATCAATGAGAAGGACATCGTTATACGCCTTCTCATCGGGTTCCACAAAGAAAATGTCGAGGAAGACGGCACGCTCGCGAAGTGTCTGGTCTTGGATACGTGCAAAATTGTCGATCAGATTTGCATGTCTGTACCGTGGAAACGGCCATTTTCCAAATGCATCGAGAGATCGAAGATCCACACCTATCAGGAGAATATCAGAAGAGATTTTGGGGTTCCGCTGCTCGAAACTCACCCCTTCCTGGATATTTTCCCGCCGGACGACGTTTTTGTATTTGAAATATACGTCAAGCATTTTCATTTCAAGGGTGTTGAAAATGCCGGTGAATTCGCTGAGTAGAAGTATGACGGCAATTATGAAAATGCCGATAACCAGCCCGAAATATCTTGTTTCAAAAAAGTTAATTTTCTTGCCGGATCTGGCCATGTAGTACCTCTCCGTAACAACCAGCCGGAAAGGCTAGTCGAGATTCAAGTAGATTATACGGTCTTGAGCCAGGTTTGTCCAACTGCTCGAAGCGTAATCATCCACGAGCCGGTTGTAGAAATCAAGCGCGGCTTCACGAGTGCCGTGGGTTTCGTGTAGCCGGCCAAGGGAAAAGAGCACGCGGGCTATTTCGGGAGAAGACTCACCGTAGTCTTCGATAACATCTTCGTACAGGCCAATCGCGTCATCGTAGTTTCCCGCCTCCTCCATGGCTACGGCGGCGTTGATTGCGCTCACTGGACCGAGATAATTGTCTTGAGTTTTTTCAGCAACACTCAAGAACGAATCAGCCGCAGGCTCCCACTCGCCTGAATGAAAATAGTACGAACCGAGAATGAAAAGGGCGCGATGGCCGGCGTACATTCGCGGATAATCGTCTATGATTCGTTCCAGGTCTGAAACAAGCTCCTCCCCCAAAGCGGCGGCGCGCTCTTCGTCTTCTTCCTGCCGCCATTCGTCAAACTTTTCAGAGGCAGCTTCAACAAGCACCGCCGAACTCTCTGCTCGTCGTGATCTCACCTCGCTTACTATTACCCAGGTGACGACGAGAATAACAAGAACGCTTAAGGATGCTATGAGTACGTACCGCGACTTGTGAATAGCCGCGGACAGCTTTTGAGTAAATTTCTCTTTTCCGGAAGTTTCTCGCTGCATCTTGATGTACCTCAATCTCTGTTGATTTTTAGCTCTTTTACCAAGCGTGAAAGATAGGTTCGCTGTATTCCCAACACCTTTGCGGTACGGGTCTGGCTCCAACCGTTCATTTCAAGGGATTCCTGAATGTAGTGACGCTTGAACAGGTTTATCGCGTCCTTCAGCTTTTTGCCGGTGAACGATCCGTTATTCGTGGAAGCGGCCGAGCTCAGTATAAGGTCCTTCGGCTCGATATAATCGTCACTGCAGATAACCACCGCCCGTTCCACCACATTTTCAAGCTCCCGTACGTTTCCCGGCCACGAATATGACAATAATGCGTCGATTGCTGCAGAGGTGAAACCTCGTATCTGCTTCTTTGTTTCACGATTCAGGCGTTTGAGAAAAAAATCGATCAATTCAGGAATGTCTTCCTTTCTTTCCCGCAATGGCGGCACGTAGATTGGGAGCACGTTGAGGCGATAGTACAGATCCTGCCTGAACCGTCCCTCGGCAAGCTCTTTTTCTATATCTTTGTTTGTAGCGGCGATAATACGAACATCTACCTTAATAGGCTCACTGGCGCCAACCTTTTCAAACGTCTTTTCCTGAAGCACCCGTAACAACTTGGCCTGCAGGTTGAGGGGAACATCTCCAATTTCATCAAGAAAAATCGTTCCCCCGTCAGCCAGTTCGAAACGGCCTCTCCTGTCGGAGGATGCATCGGTAAATGCGCCTTTCACGTGACCAAAGAGTTCGCTTTCGAGCAGGTGCTCCGGCAAGGCCGCGCAGTTGACCCGTACGAAAGGCCTGTCCGGCCTGGAGCTGTTCAGGTGTATCTGCTCGGCAAAGAGCTCTTTCCCTACTCCGCTTTCTCCGAGAATAAGGACCGATGAGTTCGTATCCGCCACCCTCTTGGCAATGGCCAGTTTCTCCTGGATTTTTTTGCTCGATCCGATAAATGTGTGGAACCCTTTCTCGTATTGAATCTGATCCTGGAGAACATAGACTTCGTTCTGCACCTGCTGATATGAGTGCGCGTTCTGCACCGCCAGCGCGGCCTGGGTAGCAAAAACCTCGAGCCACTGCAGATCGTCCTGGTTAAACGGTTTCTTGTCTACCTTGTTGACTATTTCGAGCACACCGACGCATCGGTCTTTAACCCGCATAGGTACGGCAAGGATGGAATCTGTGGGAAAGCCGATTTGCTTGCTGATATCGGAATAAAACCTTTCATCGTTTGTCACGTCGTTCACAATGAGTGAGGTATTCCGTTCCGCCACCCATCCTGCGATGCCTTCACCCATATTCAGCGAGAAACGTTTGACGTCAGCCCCCTTTGAACCAAGGGCAATTTCAAAGTAGAGCTTATTATTCTCCGGATTCACCAGAAGAAGCGAAGATGCCTCCCCATTAGTCAGCTTTGTAGCCGACTCGAGTATCCTTGTCAGGAGCGTCTTCACATCGGTGTAATTGGTGTTTATGAGCGTGTTTATCTCGATCAGAGTCTCAAGTCTACTCGCATCGATGGGTGAGGAAAACATACTCTACGATTCAAAGGAATCGCTACCCTTATCTTTCAACATATCACCTAAGGTAACGGTACCCTCCTCAGAATCATCGTGGATGTACTGGGACATTTCGGCTCTCTGTTGATTACGGATATACTCCCGTATGGAAAGGGACAAGCGCTGCTTTGAAGGACTTACATCCAATACGAGCGCCTTTATCTCGTCTCCCTCGTTGTATTTCTTGAGAACAGCATCTTCGTCTTCTTCAGATCCCGGCTCGGCAATATGCGCCTTGCCCACCAGTCCCTCTATATCGCCTTCGACACGCACGAAAATGCCAAAGTCGGTAATGCTGGTGACCACGCCTTCGATAACCGATCCTTTCGGGTAGCTGTTTGCCAGGGATTTCCACGGATCATCGGACAACTGCTTCATTCCGAGTCGAATACGCCGGTTCTCCTTATCGATCTCTATGACAACAACTTCAACCTCGTCGCCTTCGTTCAACAGCGATGAAGGGTTTCGAATCCGTTTTGTCCATGACATGTCTTCCACATGGAGAAAACCGTCGATACCTTCCTCCAGTTCAATAAAAGCACCCGAGTTTGTAAGTTTTTTTACCTTTCGTTTCAGATGCTTTCCTACCGGATAGTGGACATCAATCGTATCCCAGGGGTTCGGAAGTACCTGTTTCAGGCCCAGGGAGATCCGCTCCTGCTCAAGATCGTAACCGAGTATCTTTGTCTCCACCTCGTCACCCGGGCTCAATATCTCCTTGGGGTGTTTTATCCGTTTGACCCAGGAAAGCTCGGAGATATGGGCAAGCCCCTCGATCCCCTCCTCTAACTCGATAAACGCGCCAAAGTCGGTCAGCTTTGTAACCTTGCCCTGCACGACATCATCGACATCGTACTTATCTTCAAAAGTAGTCCACGGATTTGGAGTGAAGTGCTTGAGTGAGAGGTTTATCTTCTGCTCGTCGTAGTCGAGGCGAATGACCTTGAGTTTTATCTCTTCACCTTTCACCACGTAATCTTTTGGTCTGGTAACGTGACCCCAGCTCATGTCATTGATATGCAAGAGGCCGTCAAAGCCACCCAGGTCTATAAAAGCCCCAAAAGAGGTGAAGCTCTTTACAACGCCGGTCACGTCGTCACCAATCTGAACGGTGTCAAAGAACTCCTGCCGTCTCATTGCCGTCTCTTTCTCGAGCCAGGCGCGGCGGGAAAGAACGATTTTGATCTTATTGTCACTGTAGAGCCTGTCGATAATAAAGTTCGCCTTTTTTCCGACATACTCCTCAGGATCGTTTACACGATACACGTCGGTTTTTGAAAGCGGGCAGAATCCTGTCACATCGTACCCGAGATCTACCTCAAAACCGCCCTTGATGCTCTTTGAGAACGTACCTTCAACCGGCTGCTGTTCGTTGAAAGCGTCACGCAGGTTTTTCCAGAAAACCTTTACGTCAGCCTTTCGCTTAGATACGACAACCTGGCCGCCTCTACCCTCTTTTGTAACAAGGACAACAGGCACTTTATCCCCGACTGCAGGAAGCTCTGAAAACTCTTCGATAGGAATCTTCCCTTCCGACTTGTATCCAACATCTATGAATACGTTTTCGTCGCCGATCTGAATAACGCTTCCCTCGACGAGCTGTCCCTCTTCCAAATGATCTAAACTTTTTAGGTACTCTTCTTGGAGAACAGACTGATCAAAGCCCTCCCCTACGTTCTCCTCTCTTGCCACCATAGCCAATATGAACTCCCGGATTAGATTGATCCTCTTTCATTGAAAAACCGTTCTACTTTCTCACAAACTCCCTCTATGGTCAAGTACGATGTATCCAAATAATACGCGTCGTCGGCAACCTTGAGGCTTCCTTCTTCTTTATTTTTGTCGATAGTATCCCGCATTTGTATATTTTTTTCCAACTCTTCGATTGAATTCTCGCTGATTCCCTGGTTGAATCTCCTTTCCGCCCGGACCCTCGGTGATGCGTCGAGATACACTTTGTAATCCGCATCCGGATACACCACCGTGCCGATATCTCTTCCTTCGATAACTGCGTCGATATCGGCGGTAAGCGACCGAATCAAGCGGTTGACGATGTGACGCACCTCGATATTCGCAGAATGCTGCGCGACAAACTCATCTACACTATCACTGTGGAGGCGATCCTGGATATCCTCCCCTTCGAGGTGTATTCGCCCGTCTTCGAGGGAGAGTGAAAGATGCCTTGCGGTTTCAATCACCGCCGCATTGTCTGCCGGATCCTTGTTCTGAGTGAGATGCGCGAAGGTAATGGCACGGTAGAAGTACCCTGAATTGATATAGATGCATCCTTTTTTTTGAGCGATTCTTTCTGCAACGGTGCTCTTTCCGACTCCTGCAGGACCGTCTATCGCAATTATCATGTTCCCTTCCTGTCCTGTTCAAACAGCCGGCTAATCTCAGATTTGCTCAAGGGTCTATGCTCCCCGGCCTTTAAGGTGCCGATGTGAACAGCGCCGATACGGGTTCTGTGTATTCTTAGTACCTCGTGACCGGCAGACTCGAATAGTCTGCGAATTTCTCTGTTTTTGCCCTCTATGAGTACGATTCGTGTCGTTCTGTCGCCGACCTTATCGTACCGTACGATGGTGTAACGCACTCCGTCGATAGATACTCCGTTCTTGAAACTGTCGAGAGTATTTTTGGAAGGACTTTCGCCGGTCTCTACGAGATACTCCTTCTCTATCTGCGAAGAGGGATGCGATACAATCCTTGCAAACTCTCCGTCATTCGTAAAAAGCAGCAACCCGGAGGTATTAAAATCAAGACGGCCGATGTTGTAGATCCGTTCGCTGTAAGCGTCCGAAAGAAGTTCGAGTACGGTGGGTCTGCCTTCGGGATCAGAGGACGTGCAGATATATCCTCGTGGTTTATGAAGGGCTATGTACAGCTTCTTCTTCTCAGGAGTGACTATACGTCCACCATATTCCACAACATCGCTTTCGGTCACCTTTGTGCCAAGAATGCGGACGGTATTACCGTTGACCTTCACATCTCCGCGGAGTATGAGCTCTTCCGCCTTACGTCTTGATGCAATGCCGCATGCCGCGAGGTAACGTTGAAGCCTTACAGGTATTTCCGGATCACTCAAGAGAAAAGCGCTCCTCATCAAGCTCATCGAGACGGGGCAGATCGGCAATGCTCCCCAATCTGAAGGCTTTAAGAAAATCCTCAGTGGTGCCGTATTGCACAGGACGCCCGGGCGAGTCCTTCTTCCCTACGTGCTTGATAAGCTTCTTGGAAAGCAGGAGTCGAATCATACCGTCCGGGGAAACGCCACGAATGCTCTCAATTTCCGCCTTGGTGACAGGCTGTGAATATGCGATTACCGATAATGTCTCAATCGCCGCTCTCGAAAGATTTACTTCGTTCTTTTTGCCGTACCTGGACTTGAGAGCCGACCACAAATCGGATCTTGGTGAAAGTATAAAGCCTCCCGCGTACTCTTCTACCATGAGACCGGAGTGGCGTGTCTCGTAGCCTTTCTGGAGCTCTGAGATCGCATGAAGCACCTCATCGGTGGAGAAACCGCTTATTCTCGCTATCCCGGCGGCGTCGATGGGATCGGATTCGAGAAATAGAATAGCCTCTATGAGCGCCATCCCGTATTCAATATTCAATTTTTCACCTCTTCCGGCTCACGTGCGCGTATCCGGATATCGCCGAACATCTTGTTCTGGTAAATTGAGACAAGCCTGGTCTTTACGGCCTCCAATACCGCCAAAAAGGCACACACGAGATCCATCAAAGAGCTGCTTTTTGTGAGCAAATCAGTGAATAAGAACTCAACCTTCCGGTCGAGGAATTCATGGATGAGCGTGAGCTTCTCATTAACCGTCACCTCCTCATAGAGATCGATGATCTGTTCTGATGAGAGAGAGGCCATGAGATTGGAAAACGTTTTAAGCAGGTCCCAGACTTCGAGCTGTTCCCACAGATCATCGTCGTCCGGAAAGGGGAGTACCCGTTGCTTTGTTTTGCGTTCCACAACCCATTCCGCTTCCTTTCCTTTGTCAACGATAAGAGCCGAGATTTTTTTGTATTTTTGATACTCGATAAGACTCTCAACAAGCTCCTGGCGTGGATCTTCCATCTCTTCACCAAAATCTACTTGTACCGGTAAGAGCATTTGAGATTTGATGTGCAGAAGCGTGGCCGCCATTGCGTAAAACTCCGTGGCGTTTTCCAGGTTGAGCTTTGTCGAGTACTCGAGGTACTGAAGGTACTGTTCGGTAATCTGAGCTATTGGAATATCGTAGATGTTCACCTCCGATTTACGGATGAGAAAGAGGAGAAGATCCAAGGGTCCTTCAAAATCGCCGATTTTGAAAGAACTGAAGGCCTGCGTGTTCTGATTATCCATCGTTATGAGACGAATATAGCGGCTAACCTGTGTAATGGTAAATACCTTCCCACCCCAGGCCGCGAGCTAAATCTGCGTATAATTCACCGGTTACCGGATCTCGTAGATCGGGAGCAAGTTCTACAAGGGGTATCAGTACAAAAGGTCTCTCTTTCATTCGAGGATGTGGGATAACGAGCTCATCAGCATGCACCACCCTCTTACCGAATAACAGGATATCGATATCGATGGGCCGCGGACCCATGGGCCCCGATTTTTCACGATCTCGACCGGTCTCACGCTCCGTCTCCCGGATTAACTCGAGAAGTTTGTAAGGACCCGCGGCAGCTCTGCGGCCGGTGGCATTCCCGCCAAACACACAGTTCAAGAACTTAGGTTGATCCTCACGATACATCGGAAGAGTTTCATAGAGACTCGACGTGACAAAATCTTCGAGTACCCGGGAAATTTTGCGTGCTGCGTATTCTATGTTCCCTTTTCTGTCGCCGAGGTTTGAGCCGACGCCAAGATATACGCGTTCTCCGGGCACGGTTCAGTTAGAGGAGCTCACCGGCGTTTGATTCAACCTCAGCTTTTCCGCCCTGGCCGGATTGGACCTGGTCCTCCGGCTGCGCGTCCGCCCGGGACTCGGTGCGCGACGGGAAAAGGATAGCACGGACTTCCTTTTCAATCTCTGCGGCAATATCCGGATTCGCGTTCAGAAACTCCTTTGCGTTATCTCTTCCCTGGCCGATTCTCTCTTCTCCCCTGGAATACCAGCTGCCGCTTTTCTGAATGAGGTTGTTTTTGATTGCCGCGTCAAGAAGACTGCCGACGGCAGAAATCCCCTTGCCGAACTCAATTTCCATTTCGACTTTGCGATAGGGCGGCGCAACTTTATTCTTGAGTACCTTGACCCTGACGAGATTCCCGGTGGCATCATCGGTACCCTTTGCAATCGTTTCTATTTTCCTGACTTCCAGCCGCACCGATGAATAAAACTTGAGCGCATTACCACCGGTGGTGGTTTCAGGGTTTCCAAACATGATGCCGATTTTCATACGTATCTGATTGATAAAAATAAGGATCGCCTTCGATTTTGAGATAATACCGTTGAGCTTTCTCAACGCCTGGCTCATCAGACGGGCCTGCAGGCCCATATGTGAATCTCCCATTTCTCCTTCGATTTCAGCGGCAGGGGTAAGCGCGGCCACCGAATCGATAACGATGACGTCGACAGCACCCGACCTGATAAGCGATTCGGCAATTTCCAGCGCCTGTTCACCGTTGTCGGGCTGCGAAACCCAGAGCTCATCGATGTTTACACCCAGATTTTTCGCATAGATGGGATCAAGGGCGTGCTCGGCATCGATAAACGCGGCTATGCCGCCCTGTTTTTGCGCCTCGGCGATTGCATGTAGCGCGAGGGTGGTCTTACCTGATGATTCAGGCCCGTAAATTTCCACTATCCGGCCCTTTGGATACCCACCTACGCCGAGGGCGGCGTCAAGCAGAATCGAGCCTGTCGGTATAGTCTCCATCTCCAAATTCTTCGGCTGGGAGCCAAGTTTCATCAATGAGCCCTTGCCGAACTGTTTTTCAATTTGGAGTTGAGCTGCTTCGATTGCTTTTACCTTTTCCTCGGGCATGGTTGCCCGTTCTACAGACGGTTTTTGATTTGATGCTTTAGCCATGAATTCCCCCATGTATAGGACCTGTGTCCTACCCCAGTATAATGCGGCTTTCCGTAGCCTGCTTCAATATATGCATCTGAAAAGACCCGGCGTCAATAGACGAGGCGCGCCTCGGGGTTCAAAATTGTTTCTTTGAGTCGAGGAGAATGGTGACAGGCCCGAAATTCGTGTATGTCACGTCCATCATACCGCCAAACACTCCCTCTGCTACGGTGAGATCCATGTTTCTCAAGGTTGCGATGAAGTGTTCGTACAGCGGAACGGCAACCTCCGGGTCGGCTGCATGGGCGTATGAGGGTCTTCGTCCTTTGCGCGCATCTGCACAGAGAGTGAACTGAGAAATGGAAAGTATTTCTCCTCTTACGTCGAG
>CAZHXC010000003.1:25837-26572 GCA_964536145.1 uncultured Spirochaetales bacterium
TTGCCGGATTCATCGAGAAATACACGAAGATTCGCCGTCTTTTCGGCGAGATATCGTGAATCAGATTCATCGTCCCCCGTGGATACCCCAAGATAGACGAGGAGCCCGTCATCAATTTCTCCGCTCAAAACCCCACCGGTTACGACACGGCAGTCACGTACTCTCTGGATTACCGCTCTCATTTACTACTCCCCGGCTGCAATTTGTGTATCGAAACCGCCTCGATAAAAAAGCCCTCATCCTTGGCAAGCTTTACTCTCCCGAGCACCTCCAGAGGATCTCCAACTTCAAGAAAAGCGGAAAACTCGAGAAGGACGGGAACAACCCCAAGGAGAACCTGGTTGGTTTCGTACCCCACGAGGAGATCAAAGGTGATGCTTTCATCGGTGACTGAGAGGTTTGTCAGCTTGCCTTTCCATACCACGTAGGTCTCGTTGTAGAGGAAGGGATCCGCAGCTACCAATTCATAGTCAAAGGGATTGCGTATTGTGGTAAAATCCGGAGTTGTTATGTACCCGGCTATAATGTTTGCTCTTTCTTTGACCGCAGGAGAGGCATTTGAGCCAAGGAGGCGGTTTATCTCACGGCGTGCAAGGTTGTCTCTGTAATCGGAAAAGAGCTCCTTCACATCGGCAAAGGTATCTTCTATTTCTTTTTCCGTCAGGAGGTATCGATACTCGCCTGAGAAATCTACGATGTTTTCAATGCTCTCCAGGCTCATCATCTCAACGGCGG
>CAZHXC010000003.1:26582-27294 GCA_964536145.1 uncultured Spirochaetales bacterium
CGCGAACTGTGGATGTATTATCAAAAACTCCGGTATACCAGAGGGCGAACACCACTATCGCAGCGGCTGCCGTGACGGCGGCAACACGAAGGAGAATGGACGGAACCCGGCTGCGACGGTCCGGCATCAAGCGGCTGAGCTTGCCTGCTTCGTGGAGCTCCTGGATGCGTGCAGGCGACGCGTCCTTTCTCAGGATAGCGAGGCCTCTATTGGCTATTTTGTTTCCGGGTTCGGCTTCAAGCACTTCAAGATAACTTCTGATAGCTTCCTGAATATCCTGTCTGCGCAGGTGAACCAGTGCGAGGCCGAGATTAGCTTTTGTCTCATTGGGTTTGATTCCGAGACCTCGTTGAAGGTACGTGTTTGCTCCGCCCAAATCCCCGGTATGGAGACATGACATTCCCAGAAGGTAAAAGTAATCGAAGTTCTGCCTGTATCTGAAGATCTGCGGCTCGAGCAGCCGGATAACCTGAGGATACTTCGCGCGTTTGTAAAGCTTTGATGCTTTTTGTAGGTCGCCCTTCATGGACTACTGCTGTTGTCCGGTCAGCTCTTCCTTGCGCTCTTCCAACTCATCAAGCGAAGAGGTGATTTCTTCGATGTCCGAAGCGTCAGGCGGATCATCGGAGTTTATGAGTGTGTCGATGCGAATGATAAGCGAATCGATCTTGATCATCTCATCTCGTATGTCTTCCCGCAATTCCTCGCTTTC
>CAZHXC010000004.1:0-22142 GCA_964536145.1 uncultured Spirochaetales bacterium
GCAAATAATACACCATCGATGGAAGTGAAGCGCTCTACCATGTGTCCGCTCCACGGTGCCGATGTGCCTTCATTCAAGGCACTCCAGTTTTCACCTACATCTCTGCTTTCCTCTATTCTGCCGCCGCTGTCGACCCCGTCCAGGCATTCTCGCCGCCTTTGCTTCAACAGCTCCGCTGATCACAGACGGTTATTACTGTTTGCGGCGCAGGCGGAAGCTCCGGCTCACATATCTGAAGTAACGATGAAATCTCCTACCATAGCCACCGGGTGCACGTCACACCTGAAAAAGTATGTACCCGGTTGATCCGGGGCCTTGAACTCGTATCTGACCGTTTTTATCCCATTGAAAACACGACCTTCGTAAATCGTCTCATCAGCGGACTTACTTGTATAGACGGATACGTTGTGGGGAATCCGTTCCCGGTTTTCAAACACGATGGTTACATCGGAACCCGGCGCAGCCATCAACACGTCCCGGTCGAACTCGATGTTTCTCGCGTACACGTAGAGAATGGTTTGATTGCCTTCCTCACTCAGGTTAACCGTCAGCTCATGGGTTACCGGAATGGTGAAAGAGGTATGGTCGTTTTGCACCGCCTGTACTCCAAAGGTGTGCTCACCTTCGCTCAATCCCGTCCAGGTATATGAGTCATCGGCGGTTACCGCGTATGTCCCTTCCTCTGTTACAGCGGGGCTGTTCGGCGTAGTAGGTACGTCCACATCGGCATAAAAGTGCAGATGCCCCTCATTTGCCGCCGGCTCCTCTCCGAGTTTGTCCACCATTTCAAGTCCGTTCACGTCCACCGTGACAGTAGCTTCAAGTGAGTTGCCTGCATCTCTGACGATTATCCTCTTTATTATCATTTCAGGCTGCCCGGCGGACTGCGCCATCGCCGACATCGTTGCCGCCGCTACAAAAAGCGCCCCGAAGATCGAGGCCAATGCTCGTATAGACAATGTGTTTCTCATATATTTCTCCTTTTGCCGGCAACCCTCATAACCGTATCCGTGGCCGCCGGCGCTAACATTTCAGCTATTGCGCCCCGAGTCCGCCTACGAATGAGGCAACGATCACCCGTAATTCCGCGGTTACCGGCGGATCGAGGGGCGTATGGTCGTTGTTCACCAGCTGTGCATATAGCCACACCGGTTTGCCGGGCTCCACCTCCTGCCAGGTATAGCTCGTCTCGGCCGACGCGGCATAGGTACCTTCTTCGCTCACCGCGGCTTCGCGGGGCGTCGTGGGCGGCTCCACATTCAGATAGTAGTGCACGTGACCCTCGCCCTTTACCGGCGATTCTCCAAGTGCATCGGTAACCCCAAAGTTTGTGACCTCCACCTCAACGGTCAGTTCGCCGCTCCGGACCACCGCTCCATTTGTGGGGGTGACAATTTCCAGCCGCGGCTCGGTTTCCGCGGTGAAGGGAAACTCAGCAATGACAGGCGGATCGAGGGGCGTGTGGTCGTTGTTCACCAGCTGCACATAGACTACATGATCACCGGCGGTAACATCACTGAAGGTATAAAAACTCTCCTTTGTCGCGCTCCATTGCACATCTCCTTCGGGAATTGCCGGTTCGCCCTGCGTTCCTGAGGGCTCGTAGTCCAGATAGTAGTGCAGGTGCCCCTGTTCGGGCATCGGATCTTCACCCAATCTGGCGACGAGATCAAAATTGTACACCGCGGTTTCAACGGTTATGTCTCCGGCAGGAAGGTTATCAGCTTTTGGTGAGGTGATTTCCACTATGGGATCCTGCGCTTCGAGGCTGAAAGCTATGATGGAAGGTACTCCGCCGGGACCCGCGATCGGCCAAACAATCGTGTCACCGGCAATAGCCGGCCAGCCGTTTATGCCCGCGGGTGCTCTGTAGCTCCATGCTTCTTCGCCGGTTTTCTTGTCAAACGCATAGATCATCCCGTCGAGAGTCCCCGTGATCACCAAATCGTTCACCACGGTGGCGCCCCCCACGTTGATAGTAGGAAAATCCTTCTTCCATACGACACGCCCGTTGTCGACTTTCAGAGCTACAAGCTCTCCGGTGCCCTCGCTGAAGGGTCTGTTGGTGATTTGAAAACCGGTTGCCTCCGCTCCCAGGTTGAGAAGCGGGACATAGACGATTCCGTCACTGTATGCCATTGGCGTCTCCACTCCGCCCAAAGTCGCCGGGATGATGTACACCGGGTATTCGGTGAGAAGATCGTTTTCATATTCCCCAACCTGAGCTGTCCAGAGCAGCTCTCCGCTCCGGCGGTTAAACGCGTAGACATAGCCCATCTTTCCTCCTGAGATGACGATCTCCTGTCTTTTCCCGGAAACCGTTGCCGTGGTGAGAATAGGGCTCAGCTGTAAATCATAATCAGCTATATCGTGAGGCCATACCTGGTTGTACCATTCGAGCTTACCTGTGTCATATGGAAACGCAGCAAGCGAATTGGTGTACAGGTTGGGGCCTGGCCTGCTGGTGCCGTTCGGCCAGTCACCTTCAATCCCGGGCCACTGATCATCACTCACGCCGGGAAATGGTGCGGGGTTGGCGACGCTCCAAAACGTCATCCCCGTACGGATATCCACCGCCGGCGAATACCAGGTTCCACCTCCGCTGTTGATGTCAGGATTTCCCCAGATATCCTCTCCTTTGACAGTGCGAAAGCTCCACTCGATTTCGCCGGTCTCCTGGTCCAACGCGTAGAGGACACCGACACTTCCACCGGCATAGAAGTTTGCAAGACTCGAACCGGGAACGGTCGAGAGGAGCACTTTGTCGCCAAAGGCGGTGGGCTGAATATCAACTCCGACGGTGCCGCTCTCAAGGCTCGAAACCGCCGATTCCCAGATCAGGCTTCCATCCTCCGCGTCGTAGGCGGATATCGTGTAAGGGTCGCAGCTGCCGATCACCTTTCTGTAGGCGACAACCACTCCGTTCGGCCCGGCGTTTCTCCAGTTGTTCATAACACGCCATTTGATCTCCCCCGTAGCAAGATCGAGCTTGTGGATATTGTTGCCGAGGTCCTGAACATAGACATCGTTTCCCAAAATTATCGGTGTAGTTGAGGCCGACCCGAAAGCACCGAGCCCGGGTTGAAGTTGGTATGACCACGCAACCCCCAGCTCTGAGACATTTGATGAGTCTATCTCCGCATCTTCGGTTGCCCGGGTGTTCGCGTAATCCCGGTTAGGCAGCGGCCAGTCCGATTCGTGCATCATCACTTCTTCCGGTATAGCGTCTGTCCGCACCCGCATCGGTTTTTCTTCAGATGAAGCCGCCGGGCTCATCGCACAAAACGATAGTGCAGTCACCACCGCGACCACAGGTATTGTTCGTAGCACTACCTTACAAACTTGATTACGCATCGTGTTCCGCCCCCACTTTTTTGACCTCGAGTACTCAAAGTTCGCTCTCATACCGCCGCAAAATCCATAGTCTTTGGAGAGTATATTCGGGCGGACTATGGTGTAACCTGATAATGTTACTCCGCCGGCAAGTTGCCTGTACTTACCGTGTGGGCGTATGTTTATTGGACGGAGGACGTAATGGAAAGACGGGATTACGACGCGATAATCATCGGTTCCGGTCAGGGCGGTATGCCTTTAGCGTTTCATTTGGCCGCGAACGGGAAGCGGGTTATGCTCGCCGAACGACAAAACGTGGGTGGGTCATGCATCAACTTCGGTTGCACACCAACCAAGACGATGGTTGCGAGCGCCCGGGTAGCTTACCACTGTAGCCGCGCCTCCGATTACGGTGTGCGGGTGAGCAAGCCGATCGTGGATATGTCGATCGTGCGGAAAAGAAAAAATGATGTCGTAGAGAGCTTCCGTTCTTCAGGCAGAACAGCCTTTGAAAATGAAGAAAACATAGACCTGTTAGACGGGCACGCGCGGTTCACTGGAAACCACGAGGTGGAGGTGGAGCTTGCTTCAGGCACTACGGTTACCGCCCGGTCCGATTTGATCTATATCGATACCGGTACGAGACCCCGGATACCCAATATACCCGGTCTGGATGCGGCCGGCTGTTTGACCAACACCACCATTATGGATCTTGGCGAAGTACCAAAACGTCTCGCCGTCATAGGTGGCGGCTACATCGGCGCTGAGTTCGCCCAGATGTTCCGCAGGTTTGGCGCGGAAGTTGACATCATACACAGAGGGGGCCACCTCCTTTCCCGCGAGGATGACGATGTGGCGGACGCGGTGAGCGATATTTTCGCGGAAGACGGAATCTCCCTCCACTTCCGGGCAAATCCGGTTGAGGTCAAAACAGGAAGCGACGGCGCAAAAAGCCTGGTCGTAGAGACCCCCGATGGGACACGCACCGTAACTGCGACCCACATACTGGTTGCCGCCGGTCGCATACCCAATACCGATGATCTGGGGTTGGAAAATACGGATATTGAAACCACCGAAATGGGACACATCCGGACAGACGAGTTTCTCAAAACAACCGCAGAGGGGGTTTATGCGATAGGAGATGTGAAAGGCGGTCCTGCGTTTACCCACATCTCCTACGATGATTTTCGAATAATCAGCAAGAACCTCGAGAATCCGGCTTCCGCATCGAAGCGCGATCAGATGGTACCCTATACAGTTTTTATCGATCCCGAGCTCGGACGGGTCGGTTTGAGCGAAAAAGAAGCCAAACAACGGAACATCTCGTATCGCGTGGCAAAGCTGCCTCTCTCATCCGTTGCGCGGGCAATCGAAATGGATGAAACCCGCGGTCTCCTGAAGGCTTTAGTCGGGGATGAGGGAGAGATCATCGGGATGGCCGCCCTCGCTCCGTTTGGCGGGGAGCTCATGTCCGCGGTGCAAATCGCCATGATGGGAGGACTCGAGTATACCGACCTGCGCGACGGTGTTTTCACCCATCCGACGCTTACCGAATCACTCAACAGCCTGTTTGCATCAATGTAGACCGATTTTTGCTCTCGAGCCCGCGTCCGGCCGTGACCGCCGCGACCGCTTCAACCGTATGAGCAAAAATCTGAGGACAAGAGTCCCAAGTACGAGCAGGAACGGATACCGCGGCGATATGCCTGCGAGTAGTCCGCCGAGATAGCCGAAGGGTGAGCTCATTCCGTTCAATAACGTTTGAAATAGCGACACGGTTTCTGATCAGAAACATGGCTGTCATCGAGACAAAGGCAAAGAGATAGAGCCCCCGTGCCGCCGGGATGAGCCCGGCTCTGTCGACTACATATCCGGCGAGCGCGCTTGCCACCGTAATCCAGGCGTACAGGTACACCCGCTTTCTCGGCGCCGTGTCTTCAATCAACAGACAACTCCAGGAGATTGCGGTTACCCGGAATATGCCGTTCACCATCGCTGCAATGAGGAAATACTCATAACCCGCTGCAAGAGCCCAGATGAGGGTGGGAATCGACCGGCCGATTCTGCGCAGGCGTCGCACCCTTGTCAACGAGCGGTAATGGTTTTACTATGCCGCATGCACGAGCTTTCGGTCACGGAAAGCATCCTTCAGACGGTGCTCGAAAGCGCTAAAAAACACAACGTCACAAGAATCGTCAAGATACACCTCGAAGTTGGCGAGCTCAACGATCTGAAGGGTGAATGGATTCAGCACTATTTTGATACACTCAGCAGAGACACCCTCGCCGAGGGGGCTGAAATAGTGGTACACTCAAAGCCCTCCGAGTTTACCTGCCATGATTGCGGTGAATGCTTTACCGTTCATTTGAGATCGGTAACAGAAGTGAAATGCCCCGGCTGCGGCGGCAACAACTGCTCGCTGTCCGGAGGATCGGAGTTTTACATACGTGATATGGAGGCGGTTTGATGTCCAAAGTCAAGCTGATAAAAATACAGGAAGAAATTCTTTCCGAGAACAGGGAGCTGGCAAGCACTATTCGTGCCGATCTCACCTCCCGGGGAACAATGCTCCTGAATCTGATGTCCTCGCCGGGTAGCGGGAAGACCTCTCTTATCCTCAAAACCATAGAGGCGCTTCGAGATTCTGTATCTATGGCGGTAATCGAGGCGGATCTCGATTCGACGGTGGATTCGGACAAGATTGCCGATGTGGGCATACGGGCGGTCCAGCTCGAAACAGGCAGCTTCTGCCACGTAAACGCCGCGATGCTCGAAAAGGCGGCCGGCAGCCTCGATCTGGACACCCTCGATCTGGTGATCCTCGAGAACGTGGGCAATCTGGTGTGCCCCGCACAAGCTGATACAGGCGCCCACCTGAACGTGGTAATCCTGAGCGTTCCGGAGGGTGATGACAAACCGCTGAAATACCCGGTGATTTTCAAAGACGTGGATGCTGTGGTCTTGAACAAGATCGACTATCTGCAGGTAGCCGTCTTCGACCGGAAACAGTTCTGGGAGCGAATTGGACTTCTCAATCCAAAGGCGGCACACTTTGAACTCTCCTGCGTTTCCGGTGAGGGGCTCGCAGCGTGGGCGGGGTGGCTCAAAGGGAAACTGGCAAAGGAAGAAGCCTGACTCCAAAAGCCCGACAAATCCGCCGTCAAATCCGCCGGCGGAAGAGATACCTGGCGGCAATCAAAAGCGTTCCGGCAAGCCCTCTTCTCTGGAGATACATTTTTCCGTACATAACGACGCTATTTCTCGGCGGCACGGCCCTTTTCTTTGTGTGAACGAGACGGACGCTGTCCGTCGGACAGGTAGGAACACAGAGGCCGCAGCCGATACACCGGTCAAGGTCAACAGTCGCCTTGCCCCGCTCCTTCGCACCGGCGGTCGCCTCGCCCCCCTTACCCACGTCGGCAGGCGCAGACAAGGAAACCGCATCCATCTGGCACCTGTCGACACAACGACCGCAACCGTTGCACGTTTGCGTGCTGATCGTGGCGAAGTAATTGGTGTGAAAGGCCTCCACCGGACGGGGGAGTTTCTTTGCGGTTGTGAGAATCTCGCAGCAGTCGCCGCAGCAGCAACAGATAAATCCGGGCTCACGGACGTTCTTTGCCTGCAACACGAAGCCCCGCTCCTCGGCCCGGCTCAATAGCTTGAGAAACTCCTCCCGCTCCACGAGTCCGGCATTTCCCCGCCTCGCCATCCCCGCCGCCGCGTTGCCGATGGTCAAACAGGTCTCACGGATATCGCTGTGAGCGCACGGTTCGCCAAGGAGCTCCTTTCCCTGCCGGCATACACAATTCATAACACCAAAGGGCCCCGGGGAAGCGGCTACGAAGGAGCGCAGATCATCATAGACGCCTATCCGGCTCGAGCCGTCCACGGAACCTTCAACCGGGATCGTACGCATCTGGCCGTTTGGCCGCCCCAGTATCGCTTTGCCGAAATCCCCGGCGAGATACTCTTCAAAGTCACGGGTGTACTCCTCGGAGAGGTTATCCACCTGCATCTCGAACATGCCGATAGCCAGGGGCATGAGCGAGTAGGTCCGCTCAACGCCCTGTTTTGTCCTGAGGACACCGCCGGTAATTGCGCCCTTTCTTAAGAGATTGTTCAGGAGCGTTTTCAGCTCTCGCTTTGAGTAAGAGAATCCCGCCTTCCTGCTCCGCCGCGCGATGACCGAAACCGGCTCGCTTACTGCGCTTAATTCGCAGGCGACCGCGGCCTCTTCCGGAGTGAAGAGGTAGCGGAGCAGGCGAAGCTCTACCCCGCTCTCCGTCTCGGGAAAAGGGACGGGCAATGAATCGATTCTTCGCTGCAGAGACCTGTATACGTTGGTAGTTTCGTTCCGGTGACGAGGTGAGCTACTGTTCATCGATCCGGAAATCCGCATGGTCGTGATAAATCCTTTCGACGGCTGATGAATTGCACACAAAGGCGTCCACGAGGGTCGGATCGAATTGCCTTCCCCGTTCCTGCACGAGAAGCGAGAACGCACGCTCTAAAGGCCACGGTTCTTTGTACGGCCTTCTGGTGGTAAGGGCGTCAAAAACATCGGCAATACAGACGATTCTACCGTACAGCGGGATATCGCCCCCTGAGAGACCCATAGGATAACCGGTTCCGTCATACCGTTCATGATGAGTGAGAGCGATCATGGCGCCGGTGAGAAGATAGGAGCTCGCCGAATGCTCGAGGATCCCGTGTCCGTTTGTCGTGTGGGTTCGCATCACCGTTATTTCTTTATCATCAAGCCTCGCCGGTTTGAGGAGGATCGAATCGGGAATCCCAATTTTTCCGATGTCATGGAGCGCCGATGAGTGATAGATTACGTCCTGGCTCGTCTTGTTTTCACCAAGCATCCCGGCGATCAGCCTTGCATAGTTGGCAACCCGGAGAATATGGGAGCCGGTATCCTCGTCCTTGTATTCCGCAGCCTTGCCAAGAACGTAGAGGGTTTCGTACTCCCTGAGGAGTATCTCACCAATGGCGTCCCGTATTTCGGATTCTCTGCCTACGGTGTCTTTTGCCGGCGTATCCCGAATGTGCCGCATACTGAGCGCGTTTCGCATCCGCATTTGATACTCTTTGATACCCACAGGGCGTACAAAGAAATCCCATACCCCTGCTCGTATCACTTCTTCCTTGAGATCTTCACCGGCCCCTTCAGGCAGGATCGCGAGAACGGGAAGCCCGGGGTAACTGCGAACAACATCTGAAATGAAATCCAACACCTCAGCCTGAGAATCGGAATAGTCGAAAAGAATAAACTCGGCGGTTTCTTTTTTGAGATCGTTTACCATCTCCTGACGATTCGCATACCCCTGAAGCAGGGTTCCCATCGTCAGGGCGTACTTGCGCATCGCCATCGCTCTGTTCGGGTCGGTCTCGAGGAGTAAACCGCTCAAGCCTGTGATAGCCTGCAATTCGCTCTGCATACTCATGTAATATAACACATGCGGATGCCACCCCGGTTACCCGCAGGTCAAAAATTTCACACCGGCATGCCCAAAGATAGCCGTTGCAAAATAGGAGCTGAGTCATTTTGACACCAATATAAGACAAAATGATACTCATTCGTCAAAATGACACACAAGCGCATATTCGTCGTAATGCGTTTGCATGGGTCGCCACATAAGTCATTGCTTCAAAAGGAATTAAAAGCGCCAGAGAGTTTGGCACAGTTTATGCATAACTATAGTCGGAAAAATAATACATGGAGGTGTTACCATGAGAAGCTTAGTAAAATACAGTCCGCTTTCGCTTGATGTCCTTGGCGATGTCGACAGGATCTTCGATTCGTTTTTCAACGATTCTGTTTCAAAAAGGTCATCTTCGCCGAGAGTCGATATCCGGGAGGAAGAAAACTCCTATTTACTCGAAGCGGAGTTGCCGGGAATGAGTGAAAAAGACATTGAAGTCAAAGTTGATGACAGTCTTCTTACCATTTCCTCAAAAAAGGACGATCAGACAGAGGAAAAGCGAGACGGATATATCCTCAGGGAGAGACGACACAACTCCTTTACGCGAAGCTTTGTGCTTCCAAAGGACGTTGACAGAGACTCAATTGAGGCTGATTTCAGCGACGGCGTGTTGAATCTTACGATCAACAAAAAGCCGGAGGCAAAACCAAAGATGATCGAGGTCAAAAGCAAGAAGAAGTAGCTTTTGCTTGATATGAGGTGTAGGTCCCGCCCGTCCGGTCATTCGGTCGATTGCGATTGAATGGTCCGGCCGGGCGGGTTTTTTTATGTCTCCCGCTCCAGGCAGGCCTCCACAAAGCCTTTGAACAGCGGATTGGGCGACAGCGGTCTCGAGGTAAACTCGGGATGATACTGCACGCCGATGAAAAATGGATGACCCGGGATCTCGAGCACCTGCATAATCGGCTGATTTGGCGCCCAGCCTGAAAACACAAGCCCTTGTTGCTCGAGCTGTTCCTTGTACTCAGGATTCAGCTCGTAGCGGTGGCGGAAACGCTCTCTGATAGTGCCGGCGGGAGACATCAGCCTGGTGCCGCGGTAGAGAGCATATGTCTTTGAGTCTTCCTTGATGCAAACATCACTTCCTCCCAACCGCATATTTCCGCCTATTCCCTCTATCTCATACTGTTCGGGCAAGAGACATATGACCGGATGTTTCGTGTCGGGATTTGTTTCGGTTGTATCGGCATCGGATAAACCACAGACATTACGTGCGTATTCTATCACCGCCATGTGAAAACCATAGCAGAGACCAAGATAGGGTATCTCCAATTTGCGTGCGTGCTTTATTGCGGTAATTTTTCCCTCCGCACCCCTTCTTCCAAAGCCACCGGGGACGATGATGCCGCTAACCCACCCGACTGCCTCCTCTGCGTCTATTTTGCCGGTTTCAATATCATCGGTTGGGATATCGATCACCTCGGCCTTTACACCCATATCCGTGGCGGCGTGCTCGATGGCGTTGTGAACGCTGGCGTAGGTGTCCCGGGGCCCGACATACTTACCGGTGAGCCCCACTTTGACGGTCTTTGTTGCTTGAATGTACTTGTCGAGATAGCCGTCCCATCGGGAGCTGATTTCCCGTTTGTCGAGGTTGAAATGCTCGAGCACAAGCGCGTCGACCCGCTGTTTCTTCAGATGTTCAGGAACCCGATAAATGGTATCGAGATTGTGGCAGTCGACAACATAGCCGCTTTTTATTCGCAACCTTTGCCCGAGCTTTGCCATGGCCCTCTCCTGGACTTGATGCTCCGAACGGCACACGATCATATCGGGACTTACCCCGGACTCCATCAGAAGCTGTGTCCCGTGCTGCGCCGCCTTTGTCTTCTGCTCGTTGAGATGACTTGCCTCGATAATCCAGGCCAGATTGATGAAAAACACGAGCTCGGAACCTTCTTCGTAATGAAGTTCGGACATCGCCTTGATATAACTTCTATTCTCCTCGTCGCCGACGGTGCCGCCAATCTCTACGAGAGTGAAATCGGCCCGGTAGTGCATGGAAGATTCCCGGACAAACTTGAGGATTTCTCCGGTAACATGCGGGAAGAACTGTACGTCACCTCCATGGAAGTGCCCGCGGCGTTCGAGATTGTTGATCCGTTTGAGGAGCCTGCCGTTTGTAAAGATGTTGTGGTGGGAGAGATCTTTTCCAATGAACCGCTCGTAGGTACCGATATCCATATCACACTCGGTACCGTCATCGAGCACAAAAACCTCACCGTGCCGGAAGGGGCTCAAGGTGCCGGCATCTTCGTTGAAGTACCCGTCCATCTTGATCAAATTGCAGGTATAGCCGTGCTCCTGCAGAAGCCGGCCGAGTGACGCAGAAAAAATACCCTTCCCGAGCCCGGACATAACACTGCCGGTGATGACGATATAACGGGTGCGTCTGATCTGATAACCTTCAGGCCGGGTACTGTAGGAATCGCCGGTGTCCGACGTGGTGGCTAGAGAGCCGAGAATCGACGCATGTCCCTGATTATTTCCCATGGGCAACATGGGATTTCATTGTAGGAATAACTCATATGCAGGTCAATCAGCATGACGGGATTTACGAAACTTTATGGCAACGCCAATCGCAAAAACAGCGGCTCCACACATCGCTACGATGCCCGCCGTCGGTAACAAGCCCGAGAGTATACCGCTCACCACCTCTTCAATTCCCGGTTCCGTCCACAGCAGGTATTGAGGAAGCGTGCCGCCTACCGCCGCCGCTATCTGATCGGCAGCGAGTACGTGTACCCCAAAGACCGCAAGGACGCCCGCTATGCTCCCTGCGATCAAGCCTGAGCCTACCGCCCTGAAGGCGTTTTCAATTTTTAGGAGGAGGAAACAGAGAGCGATGATCACCCCCGGCACCAGGTAGGTGATAATCAGCAACAGCGGACGGATCGATCTCAGCCACCGGTGCACGCGTTCAAGCTCCGCCTCCGGGATCCGATCGGTCAGCTCGATGACGGAGGGCATACGTGAGACCTCCCTGTCGATTTCGATGTATTGCGTTATCCCAAGTTCACTGCGGGCAATATCGAGAAGCGCAAACTCAAACTCGTGTATCGAAAGCGGGAGCGAAAGCTCTTCCGATTCTCGTGAGATACACTGCAACGCGTTAAAGAGAAATCTCTTGCCTATTCTTTCATACCACTCGGCGTCGAATCCGTTGACTGCCGCCGGATAGGCATAGGGTTGCAGCCTTTGCGGGACCTCTACTCCTGAAGAGCGCAGGAAATTAATGACGCCCCGGGCGCTCTGTTCACGAGCAGCAGGTTCAAGACGCTGTGCTACCGTCTCCAGCCCCCGCGACATATACGAGTAGGAAAACAACGTGTTTTCAAACCGAAAGGCTACATGAGCAACTATGCTGCTGAGCGCGAGCAACACCGCCGGGACGACGGGAGCTATTCGCGTACCCGCTTTCATGTCCGGCATACTATCACGTGCCACAACTTGACTAAACCCAAGCTCGCGGCGTATACGTGTAACCATGGCAGTTGAATTGACATATGTACTCATAACGCCCTACACAATAGTGAAGTCAAGAACCGGCGGTGTAATATCCCGGTTGCTATCAAGAACCGAGCTCGAACTATGTGGTGCACAGATTTTTGCGCCGACAGCCGAGCTTGCCCAACGGTATGCAAAATCAATCGGCGAAAGACCGGCGGTTGACAGGCAGGAAGAGTTGATCCGCGATCTGTTAAGCGACTATGTCGCAAAGGCGTTCTCGCCGAGCGGAGGGCGGAGACATCGGGTGATGATGCTGTTGCTTCGTGGTGAGAACGCAATAGAGAAGGTAAACGATGTGGTTGGCACGCTCCATCCCGAGCTCCAGGCTATAGAGCACCTTACCGGAGAAACGATCCGCGATACGTATGCGGATCTCATCATGTCTGCTGACAACCCTGAAGAAGCCTCTTATTTTGAGCCCGCGGTGCTGACACCGCGGGAACGGAAATATGCTGATCTTCACATGCGCATGTTCGCCGAGTTTGTCAAAAAAGAGCCCAACATCGTTGAGAATATCACCTACCAGAACCCCGACAAGATCGAACGCACCCTCGTTATTATCAAACCGGATAACTGGAGATTCCCGAGCTCCAAGCCGGGCACGATTATCGATATGTTCTCGAAAACGAGTCTCCGTATCATTGGATGCAAAGTGGCGCAGATTTCGGTAGGCCAGGCGCTCGAGTTCTACGGACCGGTAGAAAATGCACTGGTAAAGAAGCTTTCGCCCATAGCCGGCAAGCAGGCGCGGGAGCATCTCGAAGAACACTTTGGCCTGAACTTGAGTGATGCGGTGGAAGAACAGCTTATTGCATATTTCGGTACCGAATACGCGAGGAACGAGTTCAGCAAAATCGTCGAGTTCATGTCCGGATACAGGCCGTCGGAATGCCCGGAAGATAAGGTGAACGAACCCGGCAAAGTGAAGTCCATGATACTCGTCTACGAAGGAGAAAACGCGATCGAGAAGATACGGACGGTACTTGGCCCTACGGATCCCACAAAAGCGCCGAGCGGGACAATCCGCAAGGAGTTTGGCAGCGACGTGATGGTCAACACCGCTCACGCATCAGACTCGGTAGAGAATGCAAAACGGGAGATGCGGATACTCAATATTCAATACAACCCGCTCGCTTCCATTATAATGGACTATTTAGATTCCTCATCGTGACATAAGCGGGTTCTCCGGACCGTAAGAATCCGTTACATCACCTTGACTTCCTTCTTCCGCATCAGCCGATTCCGGCTCAGGGAGAAGATCGCGCAGGCGGGAAGTGTCACCCAGACGGAAACGCTCGGTTAATCCCCTAAGAAGCTTTTCATCTATCTCATGCTTTTTCTGATGATAGGTGCAGAGATCTTCAGGTTCCGTACCGGTGAGGAAGAGCTCGTCGACAATCTCGGGGCACTCCTCAGTCGGCAACAGACCGGATACGCTGCACACTCTCCGGCTGATAACTCCGTTATCCGGGTGTTCAAACCCTTTATACGGAAGGTCCTTGTGGGTTTCCTTCATATACTCAACCCACACCGGGCCGGCGGCGAGCGCCCCTGTTTGATATCTCCCCAACGAGTTACCCGGCATGAGAAACCCGTACCAGACCGCGGTGGTTATATACGGTGAAAACCCCACGGTCCACGCATCGGACCAATTCTCGGTTGTACCGGTTTTCCCTGCCATCGGGATATTCCCGAGCCCACCGGCTTCGGCTACCCGCCGCGAGAGGGTACCGTCGGTAACGGTAGTGGTAAGCAGATCCGTCATCACGTATGCCGCCGGCGGCGTCAGGATATCGGGGCGTTTTGCAGATTCACTCAGAATCTCCTGCTCGTTGTTGAATATCACCTCTCCGTACCTGTCCTCAATGTAACGAATCGCAAGAGTCTTGAGCGTCCGCCCCTGCCGCGGGAAAACCGCATAAGCTGTAGCCATATCCAGAGGAGACACTCCAATCGTGCCTAATCCAATAGGATATGCTCTGGGAAAACGGTTCTTGTCGGTCATGAGAAACTCAGCAATACTCTCTATCGCCGCATCGAGACCGATGGAATCGAGAACCTTTATTGAAGGGACATTCATGGAGGCAGAAAGCGCTTCTCTCACTGACACCGGTCCGTTCCAGGAACCGAGAAAGTTACGAGGCGCATATGGGGGGTTCAGAGGTGAAACGAAGACTGCAGGCGAATCATAGAGCATGGTGGCCGGGGTCACCGTACCGCTCTCTATTGCCTCAGCATAATACAGCGGTTTCACCGCGGATCCCGGTGAGAGCCGGGAATCCGCAGCTATGTTGAACTTGATGGTGGAGAAATCGCTACCGCCAACCATCGCGAGAATGTACCCGGTCTCGTTGTCAATCGACACAAGAGCTCCCTGGACCTCATCCTCCCTGGATTCCTCGGCATCCGAACGTCTGTTTGAAAAAACCGCTTCCAACAACTGTCCGTCACCGAACATGAGAGAAAGAGCCTCGAGTGGATAGTCGAGATGGCCGGCAAAGCGCTCGATTGCTTCTCTCTCCTTCCGCGCCTCTTCTAATCCAAAAACCGGCGCCCCAAACGTCCCGGAAAGAAGCTCCAATACCGGCAGCATCGATGTCTCAACAACCTCAACAGCCCTTCGCTTTACGGCGCGGTAGCGGACGTCGAGTTCCTTTCTCTTCCGTTCGAGCAGGGATTCCGCAAGTCGCTGATATTCGAGATCAAGGGTGGTGTGAATCACGTAGCCGTCTCTGTAAAGATCCGAAGAGCCGTAGAACTCCTGCTCGAACTGCCGTCTGACAAGCTCGCTGAAGTAGGGAGCTTCATCGTGTCGCTCGGTATATGCAGTAGTCGCATTTGAACGGGTGGGATCATAGGAGTGCCAGAACTCATCAAAAGAAGCATCCGCCTCCTCTTTTGAAACAAACGACAGCTCGACCATTGCATCAAGGGTCGCCCGCTGGATTGCTTTTGCGCGATTTGGGTTACGGAGTAACGAATTGATTCTGGTGAGTTGCGTAACCAGCATGGCCGACTCGGCGGGTGTCATGTCTCTTGCCGAATGGCCAAAGTAGAATTGCGCCGCGGCCTCGACTCCATAGGTTCCATGCCCAAAACTCGAATTATTCAGATAGACCTGGAGTATCTCCTCCTTTGACCGGTTTTTTTCAAGCTGCAGGGACCAGAACAGCTCTTTCAATTTGCGTCCCAAAGTCTTTATCTCCCGGTCCTCATAAAGAGTCCCGGCAACCTGCTGCGATATGGTACTCCCCCCGGAGAAATAATTACCGGTTATGATATTCCACGCCGCCCGCACAAACCCCTTCAGGCTGAACCCGATATGGCTGTAAAATCCCCTGTCTTCCCGGGCTAGGGCGGCATGTATTAGGTGCGGAGAGATCTCCTCGAGGGTGAGGATTTCCCGTTTCTCTTCTGCAAAGAAACGGGTGATGAGTTTTCCCCGGCGGTCTAGTATGAGAGACGGTAAGGCCGGTGTATATGCGCCTACATCAAGGGTACGCTGGATGTTTCTCGTTCGAGCAATAAAGAGTCCGGTGCCTGCTCCGATACCGACGGCCGCGGCGACGGTAGCGGCGGCGAGCAACAGCAATGCAAAACCACGCCTCGTCCCGGAGGACACTATGCATCACGCGGGCCGCATACGGCCTTTAGGGATTGTTTTCGTCGAGATACTGCTGAAGCACCTCTACGAGCCGGCTGATCGTCTCCTTCGGGAGATAGTTCAGCCTTTCTTCCAACACCACGGCCAGTTGCTTCAGCTCCTCGGTAGTACGGACACTTTGCTCGACAGAACCGATCAACTCCTCGAGCTTGTCGGCGGTTTCAGTGTACTCCTCGATCTTTTTCCGGTTATCTCCGATATCCGAGGAGAGTCTTCCTTCGACTTCACTCATCTTTTCGTCAACGTACTGCTCGGTGGCAATTCCAAAAGTCCCGGCAAGGCTCTGACAACCTGAAATCACGACGATAACGGCTATCAGGAATGTGCTTCTCCGCAAGGCCTTTATCACGATTTCTCCTCCAGTTTCTTAAATATCACCACCCCGTTGTGCCCCCCAAAACCGAGTGAATTAGACATGGTGATATCGATATTTCCGCTTGCCCCGACATTCGGCACGTAATCAAGATCACATTCAGGGTCAGGTTCATCCAGATTAATGGTAGCGGGGAAATAGCCGTCCCTCATGGCAAGGATGCAAACGATGGCCTCGATGCCGCCGCCACCACCCACGCAATGGCCGTGCATGCTCTTTGTAGAAGATATCCTGACCTTATGTGCGTGCTCGCCGAACACCTTCTTTATTGCCTTTGTCTCTATCGGATCATTCAGCGGTGTGGAGGTGCCATGGGCATTGATGTAGTCAATGTCTTCCGGTTTCACACCGGCTGCGGTAAGTGCCGCCTGCATCGCCCGTATGGCACCCAACCCCTCAGGATGCGGTGCGGTTACGTGGTTGGCATCACAGGTCATTCCGTTGCCGCCGTATTCGCAGTAGATTTTTGCACCACGTTTTTTTGCGTGTTCGTACTCTTCGAGCACGAGAATGCCGGCGCCTTCCGCCAAGACAAAACCGTCCCGGTCTTTGTCGAATGGACGGCTCGCACGCTCCGGAGAGTCGTTGTACTTGGTGCTGAGAGCCTGGAGAACGCAAAATCCGCCCACACTCAGCTTTGTAATCGCCGCCTCGGATCCGCCCGTGATAACCGCGTCGGCGAGCCCGTCACGTATCCAACGCGCCGCATCACCAATTGCGTCGGTACCGGACGAACAGGCGGTAACAACCGAGTAGACCGGGCCCTGTGCGTTAAACTGAATAGCTATGTGGCCCGGGCCGATGTTGCTTATGAGCTTTGGTATGGTAAAAACGGGTATGCGTCTCGGCCCGCTGGAGAAGAGCCTGAAGTACGAATCCTCGAGGCTCTCGATACCACCGATACCGTTCCCGATAATAACTCCCATTCTTTCAGGATCGAGATCACCGTCTTTGAGCTCCGCATCCTCCATCGCCTCAATTGCCGCCTGAAGCGCAAAAAGAGTGAAATTGTCCATCTTTCTGACTTCTTTCTTGTCGAGGAATGTCGTTGCATCAAAATTTTTCACCTCTCCCGCAACTTTGGAGGGGTATTCGCCGGTGTCAAACTTGGTGTTTGGGCCTATTCCGCTCTTGCCGGCCTTTATCGCCTCCCAGAAGTCCGGCACGTTGTTGCCAATGGGATTTACCGTGCCTATTCCGGTCACTACCACGCGTTTTGCCATACTGTCCTCCTCACATCCCCATGCCACCGTCTATCAGAATCACCTGACCGGTGACATATGATGCAAGATCTGAAGCGAGGAAGAGAATTACTTTGGCGACTTCCTCCGGTTCACCCAGACGGTCCATGGGAATCTGCGTACTGATAGCTGCTCTTTGCTCATCGTTGAGTTTTTCCGTCATCGCAGTTTTGATAAACCCCGGAGCAACGGCGTTCACCCTCACGTTTCGCCCGGCAACTTCCTTGGCAAGACTTTTCGTCAACCCGATGAGACCGGCTTTTGACGCCGAATAGTTGCACTGGCCCGCATTGCCGTGGACACCCACAACCGAAGAGACATTGACGATACAACCGCTTCTTCTCTGTATCATCGACCGGGCGATAGCCTTTGACATGAAAAACGCGCTGGTAAGATTTACCGTGATAACGTCGTTCCAGTTCTGCTCCGACATACGGAAGACAAGACCGTCTCTCGTAATTCCGGCGTTGTTCACGAGAATATCGATGCCCCCGCTCTCGTCAACTATCTGTTTGACAACAGCGGTGACCTGTGCTTCATCCGCCACATTACACTCGCTGAAAGAAACCTGTGTTTCGTGTTCTTTTGCGAGAGCCTGATATTCGCCCATAAACTCGCTCTCAGCAAGATCGATAAAATAGACGGCGGCGCCGTTTTTCAAGAACATTGTTACGATTTCTTTGCCTATTCCCCGCGAACCGCCCGTGACTATCGCTTTCCGGCTCTGTAGAAGCATGCCTTCCTCCACGCTATTTGTAAGTCCCGTATTGTACAGAACAGCTATAATGAATGCAAGTTTCCAAAGGTGTTTGCTTTTTCACTTCCTCGGTGGGAAATCGAACTTTGTCTCGAGCAACACCACCAATTCAGCGCAGGTATGCTCATCATCCGGCCCTTCGACCGAAACATCCACCTCATCGCCCTGCTGCAATCCCAGTGCTATGAGACCAACCACGCTTCGCAGCTCTATCTCCATGCCATTCGCTCTGAGGCTGATCCGGCCGGGATAGTCGATGAATTTTTCCCCGATTACACCTGAAGGCCGTACATGGATACCGGCTGAGTTTCTGACAACCGCGTGTCCCTCAGCCATTTAGGCTACCTACCAGACTATCTCGAGGTAGTAGGGCTCTTCGATCATGATGAAATCGCCCATCGGCATCCCATGCACCAGGGTCCGCCCATCCTTTTCGAGTTCTCCGTGGGAGTAGCTGATGATCTTTTTTGGAGCGACAATTGTGTATTCCATATAGTAGCCTTCCATGAAAGACTGCATCATCGCCATCATCGATTCATCCATTTCATCCATCGCAGGAAGCTGACCCATTTCACCCGCAGCCGGCGAGCCTTCATCTTCGGTCTCCGCGGCCAACGGTTCCTCCGCAGGCGGCCCGATAAGTATCCGCAATACCGACTTTCCGCCCTCCAGCTCAAGGGAAGCGTCCTCCCCGGTGATATCCTCCTCTGAAGAGAGGGAATTGAAGTCGTCAAAATCGATAATTGCGGTGATTATCCGGTCTTCCTCGGTGTCCTCTTCGGTCACCTCCACCACTGTGACTCCCTCGAGATCTTCATACTGACTCGTCAGGTCTTCTTTTGAAAGCGGTACGTCAACCCCGGCTTCCTCTTCCCCCATCTCGAGGAGCATCTGCGAGACCCGGAACTTCATTGTCATCCGTCCCGATCCGTCTGCGTTGAAAACCGTTTTCATCTCTATTCCAAAGCAGGAAACAAAGAGCAACGCTGAGATCATCATGAGCGCATATCGTGCCGTGCGTGCTACCCTCTTGTGGAACATGGTATCTCCTCATGTGTTTGGTTGCTGAGTGTATCACAGGTGAGATTCAACCGCCAAGCTTCGAAAAGCGCGTCAATTCTCCAGGATGGTTATTTCCACACGCCGGTTTCTCCGCATCCCCGCTTCAGTCGAATTGTCGGCAATCGGCTTCCTGCCGCCCATACCTTTTGTGACTATCTGACCGGCATCACCGGCGCCAAGCTGCAAAAGGTAGTTACCCACAGCCTGCGCCCTCTCTTCAGAAAGGGCCTGCCGCCCCTCCGCGGTGCCCGCCATGGCGGTATGGCCGGTGATGAGAAAGTCTCTATCTGGATATCCGGCAAGTATATCGGCGATGATTTTGAGCTTTTCGAACTCGCCGGGGATGAGCTCTGATGAATCCGGCAAAAACTGGATATCTTCTATCGATACGGTTACCCCTTCTTCGTCTATGGTGACTTCCGTATTTTCAACCTTCGAATCTGCAAGCCTGTCCCGAATTTCGTCGGCGACTTTTTCCTTGTCCATGGCTGCCGAAGTGTGCACGCTCGCCTCCGCCTCACCGATATATTCCACGGTGTCTCCGGTGTTGAAGGTGAAGATAAAATCGAACTCCTCGGAGTAATGGTGCGGTCTCCCGGCTGCGTGATCCCAGTACAGCTGCTGTTCTGAGAAACCGGTAATCCTGATGGGATACATACCGTATCGATATGCACGGTTTTCCTTGTAGAAAACGGTATACGCAATATCTATGCGGTCTAAGGTACGCCCGTCAAACTCAACCTCGCCGACATAGGTATAATTGACCTGTATCGGAAAATGAAAAGCCTCCGGAATGTTAAAGTTGTCGCGAAAATCGTGCACTTCCGAACCTGGCGCGGTCCACGTATCTCCAGGCTCCAGGTCTCTTTGAGGGAATTTCGGCACACCGCGAACAACCGGCATGAAATAGCTGTCGGCTATTTCGTATTCGCCAAGTTCATCCCTCCAGAACCGTGAATGGTATTCCCGGGACCACTCATACACCGATTTGCTGTCGAAACTCCTCTCTGAAGTCAGGAAGGTGGCCTCGATATATCCGGCGCCGTTTTCTGAATCGGTAATCTCGATAGAGATCTTGTTCAGGATGTCAGCCCGGTGTGAATAGAGTTCATTTATGTAGACCACCTCGTCCACCCGGGAATGTATCTTGTATCGGCTGCCCTCTTCGTAGGCAAATCTGAACTCCTTTGCTTCCAGCGGCGCAGCAAGGAGCAATACTGAAAAAATCGTTACGACTATCGTTTTCATGGTTTCACTCTACAGAGAATATACCTGTTTTGAACAGATTACAGGGCACATCGAAAAACCTACATTTCCGAGGAGCACCCCGGGTTCGGCGGGTTTTTGACTCGCCGCCTACGGCCCGCCGGCGAGCCGCAGGTGAGCCGTGTTTGTTGACAAACTCCGGGAGGAGACATATGCTTATCTAGCATAGAATTAGTACCCGGAATATAAATGTGTTCCCAAAATCCACACAAAGCGACCTAGACGAACGGCTGATTGGCTTTATAAAAAACGCCGGATACAAGAAACCAACTCTCCTCCAACAATCTGTGCTTCCTCAAACACTGCTCGGCCGGGACATCGCCATCGAAGCGGGACCCGGTGAGGGACGAACCGGCTTGCTGATCATATCACTGCTCATCCAGCTGGCCGGCCATGGCGACGGCTTGCGGAGCCTTGTCATAGTATCCGACGATTCTGAAGTGTATAAAGTCATGCGGCAATACCGGCGGTTTTCCGCGCGGTTTCATGGGCGCCCGCACATCGCAGGCCTCGGCACCGATGAAAATGTCGCCAAAGAGACCAAACTTCTCGCGAGAAACCCGGACATAGCTGTCGGGACATCACAACGCATCATCGATCATTTACGGCGGGAAAGCATTTCACTTCAAAACGTACAATTTGTTGCACTTATTGTACCGGAGAAAGGTGAGCTTGAAGGATTTGAGAAGGACGTTCAATATATCTTCTCAAAGCTACCCGAAAAATACGTAACGCAGGTGTACGGTCCAAATCCTGAAGCGTTGTCCTTCGGCGATGTCCTCAGACGACCGATCCAGATAGCGAAAACAGAGTGGTGCCGGGTTGATGAATTGAACGGTAAGGAGCAAAAAGAGGAAAAAATGAGAAAGAGTAGATCCGGCAAGCATCCAAAGGCAAAAGAGTATATCAAATCGATACTTCAGGCGATCAAAGAACAGGAGAATCCTCACGAACTGAATGAGTTTCGAAGGATATTCAGAAGGCATACACCGCTGCACTTGCGTGCGTATGTAGCTGCATACCTGATCAAAGAGGCCGTGGGTTCTACGCCCGGGTCACAGGGAGAATACAAGACCCTCTTTGTGAGCATCGGGAAAAATCGAAAAGTCTTTCCAAAAGATTTTGAACGCCTGTTTACATCTCAGCTCGGAATCACCGATGCGGAGATAGGTGACATCAAGGTTCTCGACAACTACTCCTTTGTCGATATTGCCGATTCCCATGCTCAAAAGGCGATAGACACTCTGAACGGGACAGATTTCAGAGGAAGAAAGCTGACGGTAAATTACGCGCGAAAGAAACGGGAAAAAAGAGGATAGATTTATCTCAAAATCCAGAGACCAAAAAAGAGAAGCGCAAGAAGCAGATTCAGCGAGTAACAGAGGGTAAAGGAGCCGACGGATGCCCATTCGTAGAGGCGGGCACGGTTCACACAGAGCGCCGC
>CAZHXC010000004.1:22152-25300 GCA_964536145.1 uncultured Spirochaetales bacterium
AGACAAAATATCGTCTTTCCCGCTCCTCTTTTGCGTCCAGCAGGTTTGTTGTGCGGATTTTTTGCTCTTTCATCGATTCGAGAGCAGCCTCTCTGCTCTCATAGCTCAGCATCGTGTACTCACCGCCGTCGGGGAGAGTAACATGATGCTCGGTACCGTCGACCTCTGAAGGAAAGTATCTCATGGGCAACCGGAGGATGTCACGTTCGGCCCGGCTAAAACGCCCCTTCTTCCAGAAAAACCGGTAAAGAAGAAAAAACAGTAACCCCGGAGGCAAAAAGGGGAGGACAGGTGAAGTACTCAAACCCAGGGCAAAGACCGCCGGAATCGGCGCCTGGGCCGAACGCAGGAAGTTGTATGCAATAAACAGCAGCGCGAGGGTGCCCGCGATGAGTGAAGCAGGCGTATAACTGTTCCAGTATTCGTTACGCTGCCGCCCGCCCCAAATTGATCTGCGCAGCACCGAATCGGCGTCTCCGTCGTAGATGACCACCGTAAGCTCGTGATCTTCGCTCGACCGGAACAGCGGTTGGCCACGATGGAGGAAGAGCGGGCCGCTGATATACACCGAGGTGCCCTCTGAAAGACTGAAAACCTGACTCCAAGGCAGCTGTTGGGGCATCTCATCCGGAAGCGCCTCCTCATTGCGTTCAACAACTCCTTCATTCTCGGCGTGCGAAAAACTCGGCAGGAGGTAGACGTGTACGCCCGACAAATCCGCCGACAGTGAGATATTTCCGCTGCGTATCCATACCGTGTCATCGCCCTGCATAGCCTCAAGATCACCAAAGAACCTGAAAGCGCCGAGATATCCTTCGGTGCCCAGGGCGAGCCGGTTGTAGCTTATCCGGGGAAGAAGCGTTGAGTCGATTATCCGTTGCCTGAAGGTGCGCCACCGGCTACGAACATGAAAAGCGCCGAGCCCCGGTATGATGAGATAGAAGAGCGCCCACACGAACAGTATGATGAGGTATCGCCACATCGATTGGAAAATCCTACCTTGAACAACCCCGGAGAATGCCGTACTCTGAAAATGTAACATGGTTGAGCGCATTGTAGTAGGCCCGGTTTTCACCAACGCATATATTTACTCGGAATGGAAGAAGGAGTGTGTTGTTATCGATCCGGGGGCCGACCCGGAGCTCATCGCCTCCCGCCTTGCCCTGATAAATATGAAACCGAGAGGCATTGCGCTGACACACGGCCATGTCGATCATACAGGCGCCGCGGCCAGACTGAAAGAGTTGTACAAAGAAAAAGGAATAGATGTGGACATCGCAATCCATGTCAAAGACAAGAAATTTATGGGCGCACGCTCGGTCCGTTCGCACAACGCAATCTTTGGTGAAGATGAGGGATCCGGTCACGAAAGATTTGATGATGCAATACGCAACATGCCAAACGCGGATATCTACGTAGAGGACGGAGATATGCTTTTCGAGGCTGACCTGCAGGTTATACATACACCGGGACATACACCGGGGAGCATTTGCATCTATTCTGAAAGCCAGGAGTTGCTATTCACCGGAGACACACTGCTTTTCGAGGACATCGGCAGAACCGATATTCCCGGCGGTGATAAGAAAGCCCTGATCAAGAGCATTCGCGAGCGGATCTTCTCGCTCCCGCCAACTACCCGGATATTCCCCGGTCACGGTCCCTTCAGCGCATTGGAACGTGAGATACGTCATAATCCGTTCTTTCTCGATTGAACTCTAGGCAACGTAGTTGAGAACCAGCCCCAAATCATTTTGCAGGCTCCCGGCAGTGAGCGGTAACCTCTCTCCGGTAAGGAGACCGCTGATCTCTTTCTGGAGCCTCTGCATGGTGAAAGCAAGATCCTCCCGGTTCATCTGATCGACATTTACCCAGTAGGTGTTTCGGCCGCGCAGGCTTATCAATCTGTCTATGAGGTTGTCAATCGCACGCAGTCTTGAAAGCGGGATACCCGACATCTCACCCCTTGCGGGTGTTCCGTGGACATGCTTGAAACGCGAATAGAGAAGCGTGCGGGAATCGACAGGCAAGGCGAGCTTTCGGCTTGCCGCGGTTTCACTTGCTACGCTGGAGAGTTGGAATACGTTTGCATGCATATAATCTCCCGATACCTCTAGTATCGGAAGATCGAGAGAAGGGATTAGGACTGATCTGGAACAGTGTATTTACCTGTTGCGCCTTTCGTCAGAGGTCTGGCAATCGATGCACATAAAGGCGTAGGGAATCGCCTCGAGGCGCTCGGCTGGTATTTTCTTGCTGCAACTCATGCAAACGCCGTATCTATCGTTATTAATACGCGAAAGGGCATTTTCGATGAGTCTGAGTCGCTTGATGTCATGGGAGCTCAATGCCTCGAGGGTTTTTCTATCGATATCGTCTGCAGCTATATCAGCAAGGTCCTTTGGATCAAGATCCTTGACCAACGCTTCAAAATCCTCATTCTCCGACAAAAGGTTGTTGAGAATTTCCTCCTTCATGGTGAGGAGCTGTTTTTTCATCTTGTTTACAAATTTCTTTTCCATGAAACCTCGATATTGCTAAAAGTCCGATATACGGCAAATTCGATTGAAGAATATGTATTAATTGCTGCTCAATTGTCAAGTAAGAATCGTGTTTTGAGCAGATTTGCGGGTTCTCAGCTTGAGTTGACAAATGATTATCCTTTTCATACCATGATCGGCAGGGAAAAGGTAGGTATTTCGTGGCGAAAGAAGAAGCGATAGAAGTTGAAGGGATAGTGAAAGAGTCGCTGCCAAACACCATGTTTCGTGTGGAATTGAAGAACGGGCATGTTATTTTGGCACATCTATCCGGAAAGATGCGTAAACACTACATTCGCATTGTGCCCGGGGACAAGGTCCGAGTGGCCCTCTCTCCCTACGATCTGACCCGGGGCAGGATTATCTATCGGGAACGCTGACGAAGAATCACCCATCGCGCACCACTCCCGCCTTCGGCACCCTTTGAAAGCGCATTATCTCCGGCGAGCGGGTGCTTGCTCACGCAATCTGCCGTCACCTTTGCCAACACACCGCCCTCTTGTGAATGATTGCCCTTACCGTGCACGATCAACACCTTCTTCAGCCCGGATTTGAAAGACTCTTCCAAAAAGCTCTCTATCTTTCGAACCGCTTCCTCCGCGGTACAACCG
>CAZHXC010000005.1:0-11637 GCA_964536145.1 uncultured Spirochaetales bacterium
GCACAACCACCGGGGGAACCGCCGCCGCCGCGGTATAGCAGACAAACGCGGCATCATCGGTAGCTGCACTCCGCGCCTCTTCCAGAGTTGCGCATGGAACCGAATACCTCAGTTCGGTTACATTGGCCACGGGCTCGTCCCAGTCAAAATTAAAATAGTACGGGGTTGCCTCAATATCGCTCCTTATGACCGCGGTATTCAGATCGTTGTCCCATTCAACAAGAACGCCGTTATCAACGATTTCTCCGCTGTTCAGATAGGTACTATAGGAGCTGCCCGTTGCCGTCTCCTGATACATGTATCCGGTGTACCATTCATCGGACCAGAAAAAGTACATATCGGATAACTCGAAGGGTTCCTGCGGAAGAACCGTCACCGTTCTGGTAACTGTAACGGCAGCGTTGAGGGAAGAATCGCTTGCGTTGTAGGTGACGGGATAATCTCCGGGAGTTGACGTATCCACGGATCCCGTACCGGTTATATCTGCATCAGCATCATAATTATCCGTCACCACGGCCCCGGGATCGGTATAAACGCCGTTATAAGCAATCTCAAGCGGGTTATCTCCATTCAGTACAATGACAGGCGCTGTTGTGTCCTGAACGATGACCGTCCGGCTTACGGTTTCGGCTGGATTCCCGGAAGAATCGGTGACGTCGTATTCCAAAGTGTATGTACCCAGGGCCGCGGTATCTACCGTGCCGCTTACCACAACATCCGCGGTAATATCTCCGTCTATGTTGTCCGACGCGGAGAAGCCGGGCTCGGTATACGTCGCGGGATACTCGAGATAGACGGTTGAATCACCTGCGAGCGTGATTACCGGTGCCGTGGTATCAGGTTCGGCCAATACGGTGACCTCCCGGAGGGCGGTCTCGGCGGAATTGCCGTCGCCATCGGTGTAGCTGTAGACCAGCGTATATTCTCCTACAGCCGCTGAGGTTGTGCTTAATCCGTCAAGATCAACATCGGCGTAAACGTCAGTGGTAATACCCCAGTCTTTTACTAAGGCGCCCGGATCGCTATAGCTCTCACCGGCGACAATCGTCACCGCTGCATCCCCTTGAAGCTGCAGCACAGGAACGGTAAGCGTGGTATCGGTATACCAGGTTTCGACAACTGCCACGTCTGACTCTGTTCGGGCCGAATCGATATCGGAATTTCCGCTAAAAGAGGTTACCGTAAACGCGCCGGACTGAGCTTCGAGCCATTCGGCTCTCTGGAAAAAGTTGGTTCCATTGCCGTGAATCATGTAGTCTGTGTCGTTACTATACTCATAAATGGTGCCATCAATAACATTCTCGCCGTTCTGCTTGTTCACGCTGAATGAAGAATAGGTAATGACAATTTCGGCATAGTCAAGGATCAACGGGTGTTCGGTATACAGATACAGAGTCCCGGCTATCTCAATGTTCTCAAGAACCGTGACGGTCCGTGTTACTTCGATTGCCTCGTTTCCCGATACATCGGTGGCGTTGTATCTCAGGGTATAATCGCCGGCGGTGGAGGTATCAACTGTGTCTTCGCTATCCACGGTCCAGCTACCGTCAAGGTTGTCCATAACGGCTGCACCGGGATCAGTGAAAGTACTTCCATATGCAACAATCATCGGGTTATCGCCAAGCAACGTAATGACCGGAGGGTCTGTATCCGCCCCGGCGAGCCGTGTAATATCCACGATATAGGTCTTAACCGTAGTACCGTCCTTCGCTGTTACTCTTATAGAAACGGTATTGCTTCCCACTATAAGCGTAATCGAACGGGATGTTCCGGAAGTAGCCGTCGTGTCGTCTATTTCCAAGGTTGCGGCGGAGTCATCCAGCGTGACGGTTAGGTCAACAGAGGCCGTATCATTACTCACGCTTGCGGTGTATGAGGTCACCGCAGGATCAAAAACGGGGCTCAATGTGCCGGCACTAAGCTCGATGCTGGAAAGATCAGCGTTATTTGACGCTGCAGGCTCCGGTCTGGTGATATTTAAGGTGTAGGTTACCGGATTGCCTGAATCAGGTATGATTACCACCGTAACTTTGTTCAATCCGTAGGATAAGGAAACGCTCACCGGAGAAGCCGTTGTCACCGGCTCTCCGTTGATAGTTACCGAGGCACCTTCAATTTCGTTTGTAAGTTCGATGGTTATGGCACTCAGCGCTGCATTCACCTCTACACTGGCTGTGGTTTGGTCTCTGGAAAAGGAAATCTCTTCTATATAAGATTCACCCTCAACATCCCCACTGAGCGTCAGCGAAACTGACATATCACCCGCAATCAAGTTCAACAATTCGCTACATCCGGTTAAAAAAAGCGCGAATACAAATACCATCAGAATCAGAACTGTGACTTTCGATGGTCTGTGGATTTCCAACATGGTCTTTCCTCGTAGTTTTTCGTTCATAGCGTATTATTATCACTTTGCCTGAATTGGTCTTACGGAGAAAGACGATTAGCGGCGTTTTTTTGCACACGTGCGCGATTTTTTTACGAGTTATTGATCAAATCTTAGCCATATTCGAGCTGGCCTAAACACTACGGCTGGGGCAGTCGATATCAACAGGTTTCCCTGTCTCGGCTGACTGATAGACAGCCTCCTGGACTGCCAGAGAGTGCAGATAATCGGGCCCATTTGTTTCAAATTCCCGGTCTTCTATCATACAATCGACAAAGTGACGCTGAGTTGTATAGACACAATCACCCGCGAAGTTCTTGTTCTCGTGGTGATATGCATGAGGTGTTTCGGGCTTGCCCAATTCCTGAATCGTCATGCTTCCGTCGCCGTACAATCGGATTGCCCCTTGATAGCCCTCTACGAGAAACTCTCCAAACGTATAACGCGGGTTCGGGTGGTTTGGCTCGTTGTAGCGGCTTGCATCCCAAAGGCCAACAACGTCTTTCTCAAACTCGAACATGACCATCGCCCAGTCTTCGCCCGCGATGACCGGATTCATTTTTCGCAACTTGGCGTAAACCGAGCTCACTTCACCTGCCAGGTAACGGAATGTATCGATGAAATGAATGCCGGCCTCGTAGACCATGAAACGCGGATACTCTCGAAAATAAGGCTGTCTGCTCAAGTATGCGTCTTCTCCCCAGCCGTCACCTGTGCGTTTGCGGAAACTCATCGTATGCAATTCGCCAACAGCATTGGCGCTGAGAAGCCTTTTGATTTCCCGGTACCACGGCTGAAACCGGAAGTTTTCATGCACCATGAATCGTACGTTTTTCTTCAATACGTAATCCACAATCTCTTGTGCTTCCCGGAAGGTCGGCGCCAACGGCTTCTGACAGATAATGTGAACACCCCGGTCTGCCGCAAACTTGCACATTTCTAAATGCGAATCAGGTGGCGTGATGATATCCACAAAGTCCGGCCGTTCTTTCTCGATCATCTCCTTCCAATCTGTGTAATGTCTGTCGATCTTATAGGTTTCCATGATCGGTCTCGCACGGTCCAAGTTTCGATTACACATTGCCGTAATGGCCACTTCCGGGATGCGGTTCCAGGCTTCATACTGAAATGAGCTGAAATAGCCGGCGCCGATGCAGACACCTTTGAGGTTCATCATAATTTCTCCTTCCGCTGGTCGCCCGGCGGCCATACTGCTCCACCATACCCGCCGGCTAATACCTGCCGGCGGTAGTGTATACTCATCGTAGCCGGGTGTGTAGCAGGCTTATTCAGCGTTCCGAGCAACTCTGAACCCGATATCGTATACATCGGGAGCATCGTATCCGCTACCTGCTTTCGAGGTAGTTCCCGGATATTCCGCGTCCCTGGTTCCTATGGCTCCACCGGAGGCGGAGTAGTACCAGCTGCCTCCGTGGATGACGCGCTTTTCTTGAGCCTCCGTAGGGCCCTGATAATCGGTCTGCGCCGTATCAGGATAGGATGCATAGTAATCCCAGCACCATTCCCGCACATTGCCGCCCATGTCATACAGACCAAGGGCGTTTGGATTCTTCTCTCCAACGGGATGGGTCTGCTCAGCCGAATTACCTCCGAACCAGCCGGTCGCGTAGGTGGCTTCATTGAGTCCGGCAGCCTCGGCGGAACCCGGGGCGTTCAGAAAATCGTTCATCGATGCATCATCGATATAGGCTGCCGCATAGCTCCATTCCCCCTCGCTCGGAAGACGGAATCCGTCTGCTGCCCGGTCGTGGTACACCGTCCCGCTATAGTATAGTTCTTTGACTGGAATACTCAAAGCTGCATCCTCATAATACACCGGGGCATACCCCATGAGCTCGCTATATGCATTGCACCAGACAACTGTATGGAACCAGCTGACACCGATGACCGGCTGCGAATCCGTTGCCGAGAGCGCGTTCAAGCTTCCGTTGCTTCCTTCCTTGCCGTATGTTCCAGATGGAGCGTAGGCGTAGCCGTTTCTCTGTGCCCAGGTGAGGACATCTTTCCAGAGCCTGTAGGTGATTTCATACTTCCCTATCCGGAAGTCAGATACCGCATGATCGAAACTCTTCGTTATCATTCCCATACTGACTTCAGCCTGGCTAAAGAGGCCTCCAGTCACCGGAACCAGTGTCCGATAGGGAACCGAGGTTATATCCAGTTCTTCCCGTATGACGGTAACCCAGAAGTTCTTGCTTTCCATCGCACCGCCTTTGGTAATGATCGCCTGGATATTGAAGTATGCATCCTCGCTCGCCGTAAAAGGCGGCCGGGTAACCGCACCGGTAAAGGACGCGTTGCCGTCTCCTGTAATACTGACAACCGCGGTGTTGCTGCTTTCCCAGCTTACCGTGCTGCCGTTGGCGCCGCTTTCTGGTAAGCTGAGATCCTGAGTGATTGAATTGATGCTGTCTTCTTCCGCACACCCGATCTCAAGTGCGTCCTTGTCCGCGGCAACCGCTTGTGCATCAGTCAAGACAGGTTGCTGTTCATCAGCCGGCCCTGTCACTACATTGTCGCAGGAGAACAATAAAAACAGGGCAGTTGTTGTAAGTAGTAGTCCGCTCTTCATCAAATGTTTCATGGAGCGGCATGGTAGGAAAAATAATCCAGAAGGTCAACTTGCTACAATTACTCCAAAACCGTCATATAAGAAAAGTGCTCCGTCTGCAGTATAATCTCTCCAACCTCAGCTCAAAAAGCGTATCGTGCGACCCATCTTTTTTATCACACCTTCACGCTCAAGGTCACTGATGACCTGAGATAACGATGGTCTTGCCACGCCGAAATACCGGGCCAGTTCCTCTACACTGAGCGGAATTGTGACACTATCATTGCCCTCTGTTTTGATAGTTTCAAGATACAGAAGAAGCTTTTCCCTGATGGTTCTGCACGAGTGGAACGATACTCGCTCGGTCAAATACTCAATCCGGTTTGACAGCAGCCGTAAAAAATCTCGCAGAAGGGCCCGATTGTTCTGAAGGTGGTGAAACAGTCCTTCACGAGCGATAAACAGGACCTTTGCGGAGGTGAGTGCACGAAGAGATACGGGAAGCCGCCCGTTTTCCAGGAAAAGAAAACCCGGGGCAACAGGAAACGGCGCCTTGAACCTGCCCAAAGAGAGAGTTTGACCTGAATGATCGTTCATCTCGGAAGTACAGCTGCCCTCGAGCACGATTGCCAGCCGCCCATACTCGTCACCCTGCCGTAGGATAATGCTATTCTTTTCATACTCGCGAAATATCGCGCCGGAATCGACAAGGACCGTTTCGACCTCCCTAGCGGTCATTCCAGAAAACATGTTCATACGACCAAGTAGAGTCGCAATACCCGAAAAATCCTTCATCTTCGTAAGATATCTTACAGTTTTCTTTGGAGCTTTGGAAGATAGTAATGCGCAGGAGGTGTTTGATGGCTTCATTCACAAAAAGCAACCTAATGCTCCGTACGGTTCTGGCTATCTTTTTGATTGCCGCCGTGGTGGGCTTGAGTTTCCTCGTGGGGCAAAACATACGGCCTCACCTGAGACCCGGAGGGGCAGCGCCTGCTGAGGTTGCCGCCGACCCGGGAGAAAGCGGTGCACCGGAGGGGGCGGCTCCAGGTGTAAATCCCCAAATAATGGGTTTCATCATTGCAAAGTTCGCCGCCTGGTTCGTCTTTATCTTCTTTGTTGCGCTCTTCCTGCGCCGAGGGAAGTGGCAGCGGCGGGAAAAATTGATTGGCTACGGGGTGTCGCTACTGATGTTTGGTGTTCTCTTTGGACCTGAGCCATCTCCTATGCATCCTGTCAAAGATTTCATTTTCCGCCTCGGTGCAGCGGGAACACCTGTTTTTCTCTTCCTTGTTTCTTTTCTCATCCTGCTTCTTGCTTCAATTATACTTAACCGGTCTGTTTGTGCCTGGGGTTGTCAATTCGGCGTGCTGCAGGATTTCGTACACCGGCTCTTTCGAAACAAGAAAGACACCAGGCACGTTATCAGCAGGTATAAGCCGCCGTTTTGGTTTGCCAATACCATTCGCACCCTCACGTTTGGGGCAATCATAGTTGCCGCCTTTGCCTTTTCCTACGATCTGCTCGGCAATGTTGACCCTTTCGTCATCTTTGACCCAAAGGCGATCGGCATCGGTGCCGGCATCTTTATTGGCGTAATTGCTCTTGCGTCGGTACTCTTCTACCGTCCGTTTTGCTACTTTTTCTGTCCGTTTGGGCTCCTCAGCTGGCCGGCCTCTCGGTTCAGCATCATCAGAATCAGGATAGACCGCGCAAAATGCACCCAATGCGAGGCTTGCGTATCCGCCTGTCCTTCAAACGCAATGCGAGGAATCTATGAGGGAAAGCCGCTGCCACAGGACTGCTATACCTGCGGAAGCTGTATCGGTTCCTGCCCAAAAAGCGCCATTTCTCTGTCAGGGCCGCGGACACACAGTTAAGCTTTCTCGATGTTAATATCCTTCAAGCGGCCCGGCGAATGCCGGGCCGCTTGGGTGTTCGGGCGGTTCTGAGCATTTCTTCTATGTTCGTTTGCGAAAGTGGAAAATTCCCCAGGCTAAGTGGCCTTTCTTTCCACCGTTCACCCAGTGCTTCAACCCCTTTTTCATATTCGAAATATACTTTTCGGATACGTTGTGCTGCAATTCGCCTTCCTTCTCCTCCAGTTCCCTCAAAACGCGGGCATAGTGGGTCGGCAGCTGATGGGAATAATCCTGAAACGCCTCTTCAGCAAAACCGTGATTCCGGCAGGTCACGCGGTAGAAAGCGGGAGAGCCAAGGGTGGAGAGGTTGATTCGGTCCAGAATCGGCTGTAGCACATCTTTCGGACAATCATCGGATTTCATAGGATCGGTGAAGACGAACTCACCACCATGTCTCAAGACCCTGCCTACCTCCCGGATGACCTTTTCCCGGTCTCCGCTGTGCAGCATCGCATCCTGAGACCATACCACATCAAAAGTATCATCCGGAAAAGGAACATCCTCAAAGCTTCCATCAACCACCTCAATGAGATGGTCAAGACCTTGATCCCGGCTCATTTCTCTGTTTCGCTCGTTTTCCGTTTCACTCAAGTTTAAAGCGACAACTCTGCATCCGTACGTTTTGGCTATATAGCGGGCAGCCCCACCATATCCGGCGCCTACATCAAGGACATAGCAATCTTCATTCAGGCTGCAGTGACCGGCCATGTTTTCAACGGTCCTTCTGCTCGCTTCAAAAATTGTGTCATCTTCAGATGTATACGTTCCAATATGGATGTCTTCTCCGCCCCAAATGGTATAGTAAAAGTTGTCCGCATCAGTGCTGTTATAGTAGTTGCGTGCGGTTTGAACAACGTCGTTATATGTAATATCTGACATGCTTAATCCTCCTCCAGGTATTTCTTTTCGGCTATATGGATGAAGAAATCCGGCTCGTCGTCCCTGTATGTTTCCTGAAAATCTCCGTAGGTCTCAATTCGCTGAAACCCAACTTCTTCCAATAACCTTTTCATGTAGTTCTTACGAATGGGAAACATATTTAAATGATATTTTGAGTTGTCCGGAAAGGAATAGACAAACCTGGCCAGGCCCTCATCAACATATTCGGGCTCAGCACTTACGTTATCCCCGCAATAGTAATAGGTATGCTTGCTGGTAAAACCCTGATCAAGAATGCTGTCATAATTCCGCTGGTCGATAATAAGAACTCCGTCATGCTTCAGCATTGCGTAATACTCGGCGAGAGTCTTCCGCCTGTCTTTTTCTTCGAACAGGTGGGTGAAAGAATTCCCCAGGCATATAATGGCATCATACTCGCCGTGGACGTCCCTGTTCAGATATCTCCAGTCTGCATGAACCGTTCGCAAGATATGTCCCCGTCTTCTCGCGTTTTCAAAGGCTTTGCATAGCATTGCCGGTGCGCCGTCTACGCTTACTACTTCAAATCCCTCTTCAAGAAGACGCACGGAGTGGAAACCGGTTCCGGTAGCCACATCGAGCACTTTCCTTGCGCCATGTTCTTTCAGTTTATCTATAAAGAAGTGTCCTTCGCTCTGTTTTCTGCTTTCCCAATTTATGAGCTCATCCCATTTTTCAACAAAACCTGTTACGTATTCATCCTGGTAGTGAGTGGTGTCGCGAACTTCCACGGGGTTCAAGCCGAAGTTTTGCGTTGCTTTCATAGTCATACATGTTCTCCTGTTTTTGATTAGTAGCGATAATGTTCGGGCTTATAGGGCCCTTTCACCGGAACGCCGATGTAATCCGCCTGCTCCTTGGAAATGTCGGTTAGTTTTGCATCAATTCTCTCCAGGTGCAGCCGGGCGACCTCTTCATCGAGATACTTGGGCAACCGGTATACTTTGCGCTCCTTGGAGTTCGTCCACAGGTCAATTTGTGCAAGAGTCTGATTTGTAAATGAATTGGACATGACGAAGCTCGGATGCCCGGTGGCACACCCGAGGTTTACCAATCGCCCTTCAGCGAGCAGAAAGATGGAGTGCCCGTCGGGAAACGTATATTTATCCACCTGGGGTTTGATACTTGTTTTGATGATACCCGGCCATCTGTTCAGTTCGTCTACCTGGATCTCGTTATCAAAATGCCCGATGTTACAGATAATTGCCTGGTCCTTCATTTTGGACATGTGTTCGGCAGTAATAACGTTCTTGTTACCGGTAGCGGTTACATAAATATCCGCGTAATCCAGGGCTTCCTCCACCGTGGTAACTTTGTAACCGGCCATGGAAGCTTGCAGTGCGCAGATTGGGTCTATTTCGCTGACCCATACGTTTGCCCGCATTGTTGCAAGGGATTCAGCTGAGCCTTTACCAACATCGCCAAAACCACATACAAACGCGGTTTTGCCCGCTATCATGACATCGGTTGCTCGTTTGATACCGTCCACAAGGGACTCACGACAACCGTAAATGTTGTCAAACTTACTCTTGGTCACCGAATCGTTAACATTGACAGCAGGGAATAACAATGTATGGTCACGCTCCATCTGATACAGGCGATTGACCCCGGTGGTTGTCTCTTCGGATACGCCACGGCATGCAGAAACGGCGTTATGCCAAAACTTGGGTGTTTCCTTCTGTATGCCTTTCAACAGTTCATTTTGAACCCGTAGCTCCGGATTATCCGTTTCCCGTTCCAGTTCTTCCGGGTCTATTTCAGCATAATAACCGCGATGCATAAGCAAAGTCGCATCCCCGCCATCATCAACGATGAGGTTGGGCCCGCTTCCGTCCGGCCACGTTAAGGCTTGCTTGGTGCACCACCAGTATTCTTCCAGATTCTCTCCCTTCCAGGCAAAAACCGGGATCCCTTTCCCGGCAATTGCTGCAGCTGCATGATCCTGAGTTGAAAAGATATTGCAGGAAGCCCAGCGGACATCCGCTCCCAAATCGCCAAGGGTTTCAATGAGCACGGCGGTCTGAATTGTCATATGCAGGCTGCCGCTTATACGCACCCCCTTGAGGGGCTTTTTTTCCCCATATTTCTCCCGGGTAGCCATGAGGCCGGGCATCTCTTTCTCAGCCATTTCGATTTCCCGCCTACCCCAGTCGGCCAGTCCGATATCCTTAATCTTATAGTCTGTCTTTTCCGTTATTTGCATATTGGATCTCCTTTTTCCACATAGGATGCGAGCATTTCCGCTTTATCGGTCTTTTCCCATGGAAAATGATTTCTTCCAAAATGACCGCCGGATGCAGTTTCCAGGTACGACCAACCGTCCGGCTTCAACAACCCAAGATCGCTAATGATGGCGGCCGGCCGAAAGTCAAAGATCTCACCGGATTCGAGTATCTGCTGCAATTCGTAATCCTCTATCTCTCCGGTGCCATACGTTTCAACATTGATGCTCAATGGTTTAGCGATACCAATGGCATAGGCCACCTGTATCTCACATTTTTTAGCGAGCCCTGCGGCTACAATATTTTTGGTTACATAGCGCGAATAGTACGCCGCCGAGCGGTCCACTTTGGAAGGGTCTTTCCCGGAAAACGCGCCGCCGCCGTGGCTTCCCACACCGCCGTAGGTATCAACGATTATCTTTCGCCCGGTCAAACCCGAATCAGCATAGGGGCCGCCAAGAACAAACTTACCCGTCGGGTTGATGTGGTACTCGGTATTTCTCGTCAACAGGCCGGTTGGTTCAAGTACCTTTTTTGCTTCTTGAGCAAGCTCTTCCTGTATCCGCCCGAGCGGGACATCATCGGTTTGATGCGAAACAACGACACAGGTAATTTCTCTCGGTTCGCCGCCATCATAGCGCACAGATATTTGCGACTTTGAATCCGGGCGAAGGTAGGCAAGTTCTCCGGTTTTCCTCACCCTCGTCAGATGGTTCAGCACCCGGTAGGCGTAGGCAATTGGGGCACACATAAACTCAGGGGTCTCGCTCGAAGCATAACCAAACATCATGCCCTGGTCGCCCGCGCCCTGTTCTTCGAACAGACCTTCACCCTCGCTAACGCCTTGCGAAATATCCGGTGATTGGCCGTGTATCTTGTTTATGTACTCAATTGAGTCACCATTGAAATGCAGCTCATCACTGTTATACCCAATTCCTTTGATGGTTTTGCGAACGATTGCCTCGGGGTCTATCGTTTCCCAGCTCCCGCAGGTAATCTCTCCTGCGTTTATAACAGAGTCATGCGCGACCATAGTCTCGCAGGCAACCCTGCTCCTCGGGTCTTTCTCCAGGCAGGCATCAAGAATCGCATCCGATATTTGATCGCAGACTTTATCAGGATGTCCTTCTCCTACCGCTTCCGATGTAAAAATGTGTTCAGATTCAATTTTACTCATACATATCTCCTTTGGTTAATTGTTTTTGTGTTCAGGGCATACTCCACCCATAATCCGTCACAACGACGATTGTTATGGGTTCGAGTTACTTATACGCAGATTCCGGCCGTGACAGAGTTCACCCTCACTTACTGTTCTTAGACAGAAAGAGGGCCGTCACAAAAATCGACAATGACCGTTATGTTTTCCGGAGTTATTGAGGGGACTTAGTAAAAAGAGTACGCCAGGAGGCGTCGGTCAAAATGCACAATGATTAGTAGACTAGCAACTATACATATTATATTCAAGTGCTTCCGGTCAAAAATCCATAGCGGGAGAGATCAGCGCCTGGTTTCCTTGCATTTTCCTGAGTCTGATCGTACGATCAACCTCTCTGCCGCCATTCCGACATGATAGAAGGTGGGGTGCAAAAAGTCAGTGATTGTCCCCCGGACATAGAT
>CAZHXC010000005.1:11647-15053 GCA_964536145.1 uncultured Spirochaetales bacterium
GAAGGTGGGTCAGCGTATGCCAAAAATCGCCCTAATCGGCGCCGGAAGCCTGGTTTTTACAAAGACACTGGTGTTGGGCATCCTTGCTACACCCGCGCTACAGGGGTGCGAATTGGCCCTGATGAGCCGGACACGGAAACGTCTTGGATGGGCTGAACGGTATATCAGACGGGTCATAAGCGAAAAGGGTTAGATGCAACGGTCTGGTCCACCACCAACCGCTTGAAGGCATTGGAGGGTGCGGACTACGTTATCGCGATGATCAAAGTGGGAGGCAACGAGGCGGCACTCTGTCAAACGGCGTGACGGTAAAGTCTCTCTGCGTAGAAGCGTACCAGGAAAGAAACATCGAACACATATTCCACGCGATGGCGCTCGATCCGCTGATTTCCTCGGTTCTCACACTGAAAGAAATGCGCGAGATGACTCATGAGCTCGGATCTGCTGTAGACTTAAGATACAGGAAGGACGGAATGGTATTTTTGGACGTTGTAAAACGATTGGTAGCAGAAAAGGCATGCCCTGATGAATATCGCGAAGAGTGCAACAGGATTACCTCTTACGCAAATCTCTCAAGAATGCGCTTCGCAATCTACGCACTTTTTGCCCTCGCAATTTACCTGTTGATAATGGATGTAACTCTCTATCTCCGGACGGATGAAGACGTATACTATTGGTTTCTGTATGTTGACATTTTCTTATTCACCATTCTGAGCGTGCATCTGCTGTTCTCCTTCTTCAAAAGGCCTCAATCTCCCAAGACAATCGGTAGATTTCATCGAATCCTACCGTTCTCCTTCGCGCTCCTTATCCTCATATGGGCGATCATGGTTACTGCATTCGAACACACATTGACCGGCGAGGCGTTTACCTATGTTATAGCCATACTTGGCGTCTCCACGCTGCTCCTTTGTCGATGGACCATCATCAGTATGATTTTTCTCACCAGCCTGGCCGTTTTTTTTGTTATTTCACTGTGCGTCGACAATGCCCCGGAAGCGTTAGTACAGGAATATCCCTTCCTGATCGGTTTGCTCATTGTTGGCTTTATCATTTCTCGTGTCACTTATGGCTCGTATCTACGCCAGTTCACTGCTCGAAAGCGGCTACTGGCTGTTCAAGAGCAGCTGGAGGGAAAGAATGAAGAACTTTCACAAACAAACAAGCGCCTTCAGGAAACACAGGTAAAACTCATCAGGCAGGAGAAATTCGTAGCGATAGGACAGTTGGCAGCGGGAGTTGCTCACGAAGTGAATAATCCCCTTGGTTTTATGAGAAGCAATTGCCGCACGCTCATCCGTAGGCTGAGGTTTCTCGCTCCACCCGATACGCAAACGGACGGTAATGAGAACGGCCGCGTTACAGACGAGATGAACGATATTGTCGTGGAAATGCTCGAAGGTCTTGACCGGATTGCCAAGGTAGTGAGGAATCTACTCGATTTTGTGAGACCTCACTCCGGGAATGAGGTTGAAGACTACGATATCCGAGAAGGCATAGAATCCACATTGACCATCGCTAAGAACTCCTACAAATATACCGCTCGAATAGAAAAAGATTTTGAAGACGTACCACCGATCAAATGCCGGGGGGGCGAGATAAACCAGGTTCTACTCAATCTCCTTCTCAATGCGGCCCAAGCGGTTTCTTCAAAATATCACGGAACCGACAACCTTGGCACTATCACCATTCGCGTCTACTCCAAAGGTCAGGCGGTGATTTGCGATATTTCCAATGATGGCCCCCCAATCCCCGTTTCATACAGAGAACGGATATTCGAACCGTTTTTTACCACCAAACCGGCTGGAGAAGGCACGGGATTGGGCTTAAGCATAGCTCACCATATCGTTGCCGACAGACATAATGGAGATCTTCGTCTTGTTGAAAGTGGAGAAGTCACAACATTCACTCTTGAATTGCCCGTCAAACAAGAGCTGTAAGTATCAGGAATAGAGGCGATGACACACCGTGGCTAATTTTGATAGCTCATTGCCTTTTCAATTTCACCTATCAGGTGATCCATTTCCCATGGCTTCGTCATAAAAGAGCATATCCCGGCTTTTTCCGCCTTCTTTATTTCGTTCCTGTCGTTAAAGCCGGTCAGGACGATTATTCTTATGTCGGGATAACGCTTCTTTATCCTCAACGCCATATCCCCACCGGACATTCCGGGCATCCGGATATCTGCAATCACCAATTCGACTTCATTTCGATGTTCTTCTATGAAGTCGAGCGCCTCCTCTCCAATCACCGCTCCGGTAACTGTCAGGCCCTCGGTGTTCGCCCAATCGCCGAGCTCCCGCATCAAGCTCTTTATAATGTTCGTCTCGTCGTCTACCACGAGAATATATCTTTTGTCATTTCTATTTGAGTCAATTGGATGAGTTTCTCTATATGGCATGTTATGAGTTTCCACTCCCTTTCCTCGACACGCATTGAGTATCATCTGATAATTTGTATGATTATCTCGACCAACATAATACGAACCTCCCCGCAATTCAAGCATGGCAAAATCAGGGGCCGATTTCACCGACGAGCTCATTCGTTAAGCTTTCTGGCCGTGAGGGAATCCAGGTCAGCAGCGTGGCAGCTACCCGCCCTACTTGATATCGAAATCCACCCCGGTGTCTTGCGCAAGGGCTTTCAAGCCCTCTATTACAGCAGGATCGAGCGGGATGCCGTGCTCCGCCCTATCCGGTATGATGATCTCTCCTTCGTAGCCGCCGGCTACATAGGCCTTTCCGACGCCGGGAAGCGTGGGCAGACTCTCGATTTTCTCGATCATGTTGTCCATCTTTTCCTTGAACACATCTACCGGCTGAAAGCCGTCGATCCTGATCGCACCAAAGAAAAAATCAGAAGGATTTGTCCCTGGTTCCCTATCTTTCAGAAGCGTGAAATCGAGACCCGCCAACATGCAGGTAAGGATATCAACAACAATACCAAGACCAAATCCCTTGAAGACACCGTGTGCCGGAGATCCCCCCAAAGGAAGCAGTCCACCCTCTCCTCGCACCCGTTTGCTCGGATCGGTTATCGGCTCTCCTTCAGCATCGACGGCCCACCCTTCCGGTATTGACTTACCCTGTCTTTGGGCAATCTGCAATTTGCCGGCGGCCACTACTGAGGTGGCCATATCCAGGACAAAGGGTGCTTTCTTTCCCGCAGGTATTGAGATTGCAAGCGGATTTGTACCGATTACGGGGGTCGCGGTCCCGGGAGCGACTACACCGGGAAGCGTTGATGTCATAGCAACTCCTATCATATCCTGCTCCATCGCCATCATCGCGTAGTAGGAGGCCGCCCCAAAGTGGGTACTATTCGTCACATTGACAAATCCTGCGCCTGTTTCTTTCGTAAACTGAGAGATCAGGTGGATTGAAAAATCAATGCCCAGCCCCAGAAT
>CAZHXC010000005.1:15063-20050 GCA_964536145.1 uncultured Spirochaetales bacterium
GATTGCCAGTGACATGGCCCGGTATCCGACGACGAAGCCAAGGCCTCTGTCCCCGTCCATTGTTGCGGTTGCAGGCGTGCGGCTTTCGATATTCAGATTGGGTGTGACGTTGATAATGCCGTCTTTTATCCATTTACAGTAGAACTGCTCAGGGTGGAGATGTGCTACTCCGTGGGACTCCACTCCCCGCAGATCGCAGGCCACGAGCATATTTGCCGTTATATCGGCATCCTCCTTTGGTACGCCGAGTTTCTGCAATACCTTGCTTGAAAACTCCCGCAGTTTGTCCGGGTTATAGCGTTCTCTTGTGTCCTTTACCATTCGGCTCCTCCATATCGGCTGTGTGAATTCGGTGCGCATAGTATACTGCACGATCCTTTACAGAATCACCACCCGTATCCGCTTGACGCTCCTTCGAGGAGCATTCAAACTTCATAGCTCGTGAATAAAATTTTGGAGGGAAAACATGAATGCAAATCCTTTGGCAACAATGCAGAAACTCGATTCACAGTTGTTTGATCATCTCCAAACAACCAACCACCTGATATTTGACGATGGAGCTCTTTCAAGAAAGCTGAAGCTTCTGATCGCCATGGCTTTTGACGCTGCCTATGGGGCGGAGAGCGGAGTACGCTCACTGGCCGAACGGGCAATAGAAGCAGGAGCAAGCAAGGAAGAAATTGCTGAAGCCCTGCGCGTGGCATACCACCTTTCCGGTGTTGGAACACTCTATACGGCTTCCAGAGGACTGGAAGAGGTTTTCAAATAATCGGCTATATTCCGGTCCGTGGAGCACGAAAACAATGTCAAAGAAAACCGCTCTCGTCATTTCAGGCGGCGGGTGCAAAGGGGCGTTCGCCGTCGGTGCCATCTGGTCACTGTTCGAGCGTTTTCGCAATTCAGGATGGTTCTCGATAATAGGCGGTTCTTCAACCGGCGCTCTGATCACTCCGCTCGCCGGGCTCCTTGGGGCGCCTGAGCCGATGGCGTCAAACGCCCGCAAGACTATGGTCTATTTCTACTCCCATCTCAAGACCGCCGATGTGCTTGCCAGAAAAAATATCATCGGTCTCGTGGCCGAGCAAGGGTCTCTAAACCGCTATACGCCGCTGAAGGAACTTATTAAGAGGCTATTCCTTCCCGAATGCTACGAATGGCTTCGCAGCGATGCGGCCCCCTATTGTTATGTGGTTTATGTGAATTACCGGACGGGAAAGAAAGTCTTTGTCTCACCAAAAGACAACGGGATTACACGGGCGAGGTTCATCGATGCGATGCTCGCGTCATTGAGCGTTCCTGTTTTTATTGAACCCACGATTATTGACGGCGAACCGTGTTTCGACGGCGGCATCCGGGACATGATTCCCTTTGAAAGGGCGATCGAACTAGGTGCAGAGACTGTCGTTCCCGTTTTTCTCAATCCCGATACGGTGGATCCTTCCGATGATACTTTCAGGCGGCTTGACAGGGTCCTGCGCCGGACGCTCGTCATCATGATGGACGAAACGCTCCGCAATGATTACGAATTGACGAAACTCGTCAGTCTCGGCGGCAAGCTCAGATCCGATGTCATTGCGGCTATTGGACGTAACAAGACGGTCAGACGTAGAATAGAACAGATTTTTGCCCGGGAAGAGTTCGCCCACCTTGTGGGAAATGACAAGCGTCTGCTTTCGATCATTGAAGGCATAAGACCTGACCAGACCTTGACCGAAGATCCTCTCAAGCTTGTTCCGGTCCTTATGAGATCGTGGGTGAAGTTAGGGTATCAGAAGGCCGGCGAGGTGGTTACAAACTCCCCTTTTACATAAGGCGCCTCTATAAACCGTTGCTTTGGCAATCCGGATACCCCGCTCCCTGTCACCGCCGTAACTCCGGAAAAAATGGAAGCAGAAAGAAATGGGATCCGTATAACTCCGCAAGATCCCAGAAAGTTACTCCCACACTGTACGATTTCACCAGAGCGTCGGTAAGCCAGTAAGGATCGCAAAGATGTCAAAGACCTCATTGTAAGAGGTGCTGCCAAGGCATACAATACAGGCGGAGGAATCTGATGCTGAGCTCGAGAGGTACACCGACGCATCTGAACGCATTGGTTGACCGGGTCATAGAGGCTGCTTCCGATCCGGTTTACGAAAAGCGGAAGGACATGTACACACGACACAACCGGCTGGAAAAGGTAGAGAAGGTACCGGTAGGTGTCCATCTTCACAACGGATATCGGCTGATATGGCAGGAGCTCATTCCACCGGAAACGATCATATCCCGGGATCCGCTCGAGCGTGACATAGAGCTTCAGCTCAGGCAAAAGCTGTACAGACACGACCACATACCTGACGACGAGGTGCTGCTGCCGACCGTCTGGATCAACCCGGTGCGGCCGCCCGGTCCTGATGAGAGTGCAGCGCGTCCGTCGCAGCCTTTCCCGGCAGAGCGCTCTACACAATCTTCAGGCGCTCCGGCGGCGGAAGGCCCGAGAATAGACAGAGGAGTGCAAGCCTACGGCGCCCTCAGCAAAGGGGATGCCCGTCTGTGGGGATTGCCGTTTCAGGTCCAGCAGACAGCCTATGCCGGCGGCGCCTACAAAGTTGAACCGGTGGTGAGCACGGATTCCGATATGGCGCGGCTTCACCATCCGAAATTCGAGATTGATGAGAAGGCGACCGCTCTGCTCCTTGAAAGATCCACAGAGCTTGTGGGCGGGAGGCTTCCGGTAAAGCTCGCTACGGACGAAATAGGTGCAAGCCCTTCTGAAACGGTAGTCAGTCTGATGGGCATGGAGACCCTTTATTACCTTGTAATCGACAATCCCGGGTTGATCCATCGGATGATGGAGTTTGTTACCGATGGATACATCGCCTATCATCGCGAACGGGAGGCCGCCGGTGCGGTAGATGCCGAGTCAACATGGGGATTCAGGACCCATTTTGAGCGCCTGCGCCCTGGAGAAAGGAGCGACCGGCTCAGCTCCTGCTGGTGGTATATCAGCGCCCAGAGTCTGGCGGGCTTGTCTCCCGCGATGTATGCTGATTTTCTACAGCCCTACCACGAGCGGCTGGCCGCAGGGCTCGCAGACAGCCGTGTCTACTATCATGGCTGCGAAGATCTTGGAGAAAAGATTCCGATTATAAAGAAGCTTCCACACTTACGTCGGTTTCATGTTTCGGCCTGGACGGACCTTGCGAAGGCGGTCGAAGAGCTCGGAAAGGAGTACGTGCTGGAGGTTCACATGGCCTACGGCGATGTACTCTACGCACCTTCGCCCGCTCACATCCAAAAGAACCTCGAACAGATCATGACGATAGCCGGGGATTGCATTTTGGACATAAACCTGGGCGATATAGAAACCGTGCGGGGTAATCCCGACGTATTGGCAAACTGGGCACGCATTGCGCAGGAGGTAACCGCTCGGTACACATAGGCAAACGGACGGGAATTCACAGCCGCCGGCGATTGAACAACATCCGGTGATAAACTATACTTGAATCCTTCCCGCATTATCCCGGTTGAGGCGCAATCCCCTCAAACGTATAGTTATATTAGTAGTATCAGGAGGCCGCGGTGAACATAATTTATAATAGGATTTTTCTCGAACATGATACGGGCATGCATCCGGAGAACAAGAAACGTCTCGAGTACTTCGGCGATCTGGAAGAAACACCAATCGAACCGGACCTGGCGTTGGTCAAGCTCGTCCACACTCCGGACTACATAAACCTCGTCAAGGAGGCATCCGGAAGAAGCGCGCCGCTGGATCCTGACACGCAGACTTCTGCCGGGTCCTACGAAGCGGCGGTTCACGCCGTGAAGGCCACGGTGATAGCGTCCGAAACAAATAACTTTGCCCTCGTACGACCGCCCGGGCACCATGCTTATCCCAATCATTCGAGCGGCTTCTGTATCTTCAACAACATCGCCATCGCGGTTAAGAAGCTCGTCAACGAAGGCAAACGGGTGTTGATCTTTGATTTTGACGCGCATCTCGGAGACGGTACCGTCAACATCTTCTATGACACTGACCAAGTCTTCTACTGGTCTCTCCACCAGCACCCGGCCTTTCCCGGCGGCGGAGACTATGATGAAATTGGCACTGGCAAAGGGCAAGGCTATACTCTCAACGTCCCGCTTCCTGCCGGGAGCTCGGACGATATCTTTCTTGGAGCCGTTGAACGCTTCCTTCCAATTGCCAAACAGTTCAAACCCGATGTCGTAGGCGTCTCGGCCGGATTTGACGGCTACATCCACGATCTACTGCTCAATCTTCGTTTCAGCGCCAGGGCATACTACACATTGGGGAAACTACTCGCGGAGAACTTCGAGAACATCTTTGCCACATTGGAAGGCGGTTACAACGTAGCCATGCTGCCTAATTGTCTCTGGAATTTTATTGACGGTATCAACGGAAACGAAATTCGTTTTGAAGACCCTTCGACCGAGTCGGACATCAAAGTAATGCAGGAATACCATCTATTGGAAAGCAATATTGAGCGCCTGATGAAGCCTTTCTGGAGGATATAATGAACACTGCTGACAAACTCAGGATACTCTTTAATCCGAAAACTATTGCCGTCATAGGTGCAACCGACAGTGAAGACCGTGTCGGATACGCCCTTATGCGAAACCTCATCGGACAGGGATACAATGGGATTGTTTATCCGATCAACCCAAGAAGAATGAGCGTTTTCGGTGTCCGGACTTACCCGTCGGTTTCAAAGACCCCGGACAAAATTGACCTTGCGGTAGTCGCAACACCGGCCCCTACCATCCCGGACATCGTCAGAGATTGCGGAAGGGCCGGGGTGGAAGTCATGGTCATTATCTCGGCCGGTTTTCTCGAAATGGGAGAAAAAGGCGAGAAACTTTTTGCCGAGGTCTTTGAAACCGCGCGCAAATACAACATCCGTATCGTAGGGCCTAACTGTCTCGGTTTCATGGTTCCCGGCCTCTCGCTTAACGCGAGCTTCGCAAACAAGATAGCTCTTCCCGG
>CAZHXC010000005.1:20060-22968 GCA_964536145.1 uncultured Spirochaetales bacterium
AATATAGCATTTATCTCTCAAAGCGGAGCGCTTTGCACTTCCATCCTCGATTGGTCCGTGAGAGAACAGGTCGGCTTTAACTACTTTGTTTCAATCGGATCGATGGGCGATATCGGATTCCCCGACCTCATAGACTACTTTGGTATGGACCCCAAAGTCTCGAGCATCCTGATCTATATGGAGTCTCTCAAAGACGCGAGAGGCTTTATGAGTGCTGCCCGTGCCTTTGCAAGAACAAAGCCAATCATCGTCCTCAAGGTCGGTCGCTCCCCTGCCGGGGCTCAGGCCGCAAAATCACACACCGGAAGCCTTTCGGGAGACGATGCGACTTTTGATGCGGCCTTCGACCGCGCCGGGGTCATCCGCGTCGACACAGTGAACGAGCTGTTCAACTGCGCCAAGACCCTTTCGATGCAGCCGAGGCCAAAAGGCAACCGCCTCGGAATCGTTACCAACGCCGGTGGACCGGGGGTCATCGCTACCGATACCCTCATCAAAGGCGGGGGGAAGATAGCCGAGCTTGAAGAAACGACTATCACCGAGCTCGATAAGGTATTACCGCCGGCATGGAGCCACGGAAATCCCGCGGACGTGCTCGGAGATGCAGATGCGGTGAAGTATAAGAGCACCGTTGAACTGTGTCTGCGCGACAAAAACACAGACGGCGTGCTGGTAATCCTCACGCCTCAGGCGATGACAAACGCAGCCGCTACCGGTCAGGAAATCACCAAGATTCTTAATAAACAGAACAAACCGATACTCACCGCCTGGATGGGGGCTGACGATATACAGGCCGGTAAGGAGATGCTGGAGAAAGGAGGTATACCCGTCTTCACCTCTCCTGAAGACGCGGTCAGCACTTTCCTCAACATGTACCATTACTCGAGGAACCTCGAGCTTCTGTACGAAACACCGGAAACCTACCCGGGTGAGTTTAACCCCGACACCGAGGCAAACAGGCGGCTGATAGAAAAAGTCACCTCTCAGGGGAGATATACCTTCACCGAGTCTGAAGCCAAGGAGTTTCTGGCCAATTACGAAATCCCGACCACAAAGACCGCGGTTGCCAAGTCAAAGGAAGATGCCGCTACCTTTGCAAAAGAAATTGGATTTCCGGTGGTCATGAAAGTTGTCTCTCCGGACATCCTCCATAAGACCGACGCCGGCGGGGTAAAAGTTGGGGTGGAAAGCGCTGAAGAAGCCGCCGAAACCTTTACCGACATTATGGACAGCGCCAAAAACTACAATCCTGATGCCGACATCCAGGGTATCCTGATCGAACAGATGGTCTCCAAAAAATATGAACTGCTTATCGGCTGCAAACGGGATCCTATTTTCGGGCCGGTTATTGTGTTCGGACTCGGTGGTGTTGGCGTAGAAGTCTTCAAGGATGTGAACATCGGCCTCCCGCCGCTCAACATGGGTCTCGCATCCAGACTTATCGAAGACACCAAAATATCGGTACTCCTCAAGGGCTACCGGGGCATGAAGGGGGTGGACCCGCAATATCTACCCTTCCTGCTCTATAAATTTGCATACCTTATTATGGATTTCCCGGAAATCAGCGAGGTGGATATCAATCCCTTTGGCGTCGATGAGACAGGCGGGGTCACCCTGGACGCGAAGATCATCCTCGACCCGAAGTATGTAAAAGAGCCGGTACCTGCCTACTCACACCTGGTTCTCCCGGCATACCCGAAGAAATACGAACAGGTTTTCACGCTTCACGATGGCAGAGATGTTCTTCTCAGGCCGATACGCCCTGAAGACGAACCGATGGAAGCGGAGATGTTCACTCAATTCTCCCCGCGGACGCAGCGTTTCCGTTTTTTCCAGCTCATCAAAAATATCACACACGAGCTTCTCGTGCGGTTCACCCAGATCGATTACAGCCGTGAGATGGCCATTATCGCCGAAATAGAGGAAGAAGGAAGAAAGAAGATGGCGGGCGTAGTAAGAATCATCGGCGAACCGTTCGACCAGAGCGCGGAATTCGCAATCGTTGTAGCGGATCCCTGGCAGAACCAGGGCCTCGGCAACAAATTCACTGACTACATCCTGGAAATTGCGAAGGATATGGGCTTTCAGCGGATCTATGCCAATTTCCTCAAAGAGAACTTCATCATGAAACACCTCTTTGAAAAGAGAAATTTCGAGATCACGCTGCATTCTGAGGATGATTTCTATTCCGCTGAGCTCGAGCTGTAACGACTGCGGCCACCCCGTCCGCGGAACGGCATAGCTGTCATGCGAACAATTGCGCCCCGGGACATGCATGTGTATAATGCACCGTAAATTTACTCACAAAAGGCGGAAGATATGACAATGAAATCGAATGTCGCAAAAACCTTCCTGATCGTAGCTTTAGCGCTTCTGGTGGTTTTTGTCGGATGCCGGCAGGAAGACGTAGAAGAACCTCAGGCGTCTCAGTTTGAAGGCATTATGGAAATCGACTACTCGGGCTGGGAAGAAGGTAACCCCGGCGGCGAGTTGATCATCACACAGGTCAGCGATCCCAAAACTTTGAACAGGATCGTATCGGAAGAGACCACCACCAGCGAAATCATGGATCTCGTATTTGACGCTGTGGTAGAGAGGGACATGCTGACACTGGATTGGGCACCCAACCTGGTTGAAAGCTGGGATATTGCGGATGATGAGCTTTCGGTCACCTTCACCATGCGGCCTGATTTGAAGTGGTCCGACGGCGAACCGCTCACGGCGGAAGACGTAGTGTTCACCGTAAACGAGATTATGATGAAGGAAGAGGTCGAAGGCAGCTACCGGGACGCTTTCTTTGTAGGAGACGAGCTTTCAACGGTAGAGCTCATCGACGAAGACACCTTCAGACTTACGGTCCCGCAGATATATGCGGACATCATCAGCCTCGCCAACTTTATCGCAGTGC
>CAZHXC010000006.1:0-4240 GCA_964536145.1 uncultured Spirochaetales bacterium
GTACCTTAACCGTGCCGGGGCCCGCCAGTTGTACCAACCCCTCGATGCGGAGCGCCGCCATAATCTGATTTCCAAAGAAGAAATAGAATATAAACACGAGAACCAGGGGAGGTGTATTCCTCACCAGTTCTACGTAAACACGGCCAAAGAACCTGAAAAAGACACTTTTTCTCAATCTGAGGATGGCCACAAGTGCGCCGACCACCACGGCAAACACGGATGACCAGATGGAGAGTCTCAAGGTGGTGAGCAATCCTTCGATCAGCAGGTTCGGTACGATTCTGCCTTCGACGGTGCGCCTGAACAGGTACCGGCCGATGAGTGACCAGTCCCACGAGTAGTCGAGACGGGTTCTGACCCGGTGAACGAGATACACGGCTGCGACGGCGATGAGAACGAGCAACACGCCGTCGAGCCAGGTGATTTTTTTCTTCGTTCGGCCGGGTAACACAGGAAAGTCTGCCGGCTATATCTGGTCTTTCCAGTCCAGTGTTTCGAACCAGTAGTGCTTTCTCTCTTCGAGCCAGCCTTCGGCATCCACAACGGTGATCCAGCTGTTGAAGTAGTTGAGCAGGTCGAGATCACTCTTCGGCAGTGCAAAACCGATCGGCTCAAAGGTAAAGGTGCCGGATATGGGGAGATAGAGCTCATCAGGATACTCGGCGGCACGATGTCCGGGAAAAGGTGCTGAAGAGACCATAGCGTGGGCGTTTCCGTTCTTGAGCTCCTGAAAGGCGAGGGGCTCGGAGTCGAAAAGCCTGATCTCCGCGTTGGGCATGAACTTCTTTGCCGCGTCCGCCGCCGTTGTTCCGAGCCTTGCGACGATAACCACCTCAGGTTTGTTGAAGTCATCGAGGCTTGTGTAACCCGGCGCGAACTCTCTGCTTGCGACAATCGACATTCCCGAATAATCGTAAGGAACCGAAAAGTTCACCTTGAGGTTTCTGTCGGCGTTGATACTCATCCCGCCGATAATCACATCGAACTTACCGGTAAGCAGCGCCGGGATAATGCCTGACCACTGGGTCGGTACAAACTCGATATCCACACCCATGTCTCCGGCGAGCCTCCTGGCCACATCGATTTCAAACCCGATCAACTCACCGTTTTTGTCCTTCATCGCCCACGGTTCAAAGGTGGACATGCCAACTTTCAACGTTCCCCGTCTCACGATTTCATCGAGCATGCTCGCCCGGGGTTCTGAGGAGGCGCTGCTCTCCTCTCCACTGTTTTCCGGCGTACACCCGAACACAAATGGCAGGGCCAGCGCGAATACCAGCACCCACAATCGGTGTATTATTTTCTTATTCATATTCACTCCTTATTTTTCCTCCGGACTTTGCCGGGAGGATATGCTACAACACTTTGCTCAAGAACGCCTTTGTCCGATCTTCCGCCGGATGTCCAAAGAGCGGAGCGGCTTCCCCCGTCTCCACAATCTCCCCCTCATCCATGAACACAACGGTGTCGGCCACCTCCTTCGCAAAGCCCATCTCATGGGTAACCACCACCATCGTCATCCCTTCATCGGCAAGAGAGCGCATCACCGAGAGCACCTCGCCAATCATCTCAGGGTCGAGGGCGCTCGTCGCTTCGTCAAAGAGCATCACCTTTGGATTCATCGCGAGGGCCCTCGCAATGGCCACCCGCTGCTGCTGCCCTCCCGACAGCTGTGCGGGATAGGCAGTGGCCTTTTCAGAAATTCCCACTTTGTTTAGCAACTCACGCGCAACACGTTTGCTCTCCGCCTCATTCCGCTTCCGCACCCGCCGTTGCGCGAGCGTGATGTTCTGCTCCACAGTCATATGTGGAAACAGATTGAACGACTGGAACACCATTCCCACCTCTTTCCGGATTTCCAGCCGGTTCCGCCGGTTGTGATCGAGTGGGATCCCGTCGACCACAATTTCCCCTTCATCGGTATCTTCGATACCATTCAGGCACCTCAGCAAGGTTGATTTTCCGGAGCCCGATGGACCGATGACACAGACCACCGAACCTCTGTCAATATCGATCGAGACCCGGTTGAGCGCCCGTATCCCGCCGGGGAAGGTTTTGCTGATATTCCTGACGTGGATGATGTGGTCTCCGGTCATACTGCCGCCTTTGCCCTTCTTTCAAAAGTTCTTGCTACAGCGGAGAGCACGCCGGTAATAACGAGATATATGGCGGCCACGGTGAACCAGATTTCAAAGGTCAGAAATGTCTCAGCCACGATCGCCGAACCACGCATGGTGAGATCAAAGATGGCGATGGTGCTCACAAGTGCCGAGTCTTTTATGAGAGATACTGCCTGGCTCGTGAGCGGCGGGATGATGATCCGCGTAGCCTGCGGCAGGATGATGTACCTGTATGTGTCAATCGTGCTCAAGCCCAGGCTGTATGCGGACTCCCACTGCCCGCGACGTATAGCAAGAATGCTTCCACGGATGATTTCAGAGGTGTAAGCTCCCTCGAAGAGTGAGAGTGCTATCACCGCGGATGTAAACCGCGACATGCCGAGGATGGGGGAAACAACAAAGTAAATAAAAAAAATCTGGATCAACAGCGGCGTATTGCGTATGAGTTCGAGATAGACGCGGGCGATGATGTTGGCGCCGATGGAGCTTGAAAGCCGCAATAACGCGGTAACAAGGCCTATTGCAAAAGTCAGAACCAGGCTTATGCCGGAGAGTGCCAGCGTCACGCCCAGACCCTGCAGCAATAGCCCGGGGGTGAATCCCGTCTCGGTCTGCTCGATTATGTACTTGGGAACCCTGTGCCAGTGCCAGTTGTAGGAGATCCTCCCGGTGAGCAACGCGATTATGACGATAACTACAGCGCCGGCCGAGAGAATCTTTACCGCCTCGACCAGTCTCGAACGGAAGCCGCCGCTTGCGGGCGCTGAACTAACCACATGTTCTCCATACGAAAGTTATGGCGGTCGCGCCACCTGCTGCGACGGCCGCGGTGTCCAAATGTTTCTGCCGATAGTAACAAAAAGTGATTATATTGTCACCGTAGAGCCGGCGCAAGTTCGGTATGCAAAAACGGCGCCGCCGTTGCACGGTGGTGGCACGGTTGACCCTCAGGCCGCGCGATGTTTCACTGAGCAGGGAGGAGCTATGAGCAAAGAAGTATCTCCGGTTGAAGACCGCGGCTATAAAGTGATCTTTATGCACGGATTTTCTCAGGATGAGATGTCGAGAATCATGCGGGGCGTAAAGAGTGTTGTGGATGATCCCTCGATGGTCGCCTTTTGCATGACAACCAAGAACAACCTCGAATGGAAGCTGCGCGATCTCATTGGCGATGTAACCGAGGAGCACGATTATTTGAAGAACAATCCGCCGGGCGATTGATTTGACCGCAATCCTTCCATTTCGTATCTTATTATCGAAATCCTACACCTCCAAAATGATTTTTGAATCGAACGATGATGTAATGCTATGAATTCTTCGAAGGAGAACGAAGCATGATGAGTGCGGAGACGATGAAGCCTCCGATGTTCGGACGATTTATCGTCGCAGCACCAGTACGTATATCGCGTGCTCAGGCATCTACGAATCGCCGGTATCGAATCAACGCATAATAGCATTTCATAGCATTACGGAGGAGAAAACGTGAACAGCGACAGATTTACACTCAAAGCTCAGGAAGTAATCCAGGCATCGGATTCTATCCGTCATAAATATAACCACGCACAGATAAGCGTCGAGCACTGTCTGAAGGCGCTGATAGACCAGAAAGACGGCGTCATCCCGCCGCTTTTTGACAGACTTGGCGTTGAGGCAGGCACCCTCAGCACCGAGCTCGACGAAATGCTTGCCGGGCAGCCCAAAGTGTACGGAGAATCCACTCAGGCGGGGCTTTCCGCCGAGCTTGCCAATATCCTGAGACAGGCGGAGGTGGAGGCCGAGGGACTGAAAGACGATTTTATCTCCACCGAACACATCCTTCTGGCCATACTCAACGCGAAAGTGCCGGCGAGAGAGGTGCTCCAACGCCACGGCGTTACCAGAGACAGGGTGCTTCAGGCGCTCCAATCGATCCGCGGAAAGCAGCGGGTAACGGACCAGAACCCTGAGGAACGCTACCGCGTGCTCGAGCGTTTTTGCAGAGACCTGACGGCGCTTGCAAGAAAGGAAAAGCTCGATCCGGTAATCGGTCGGGATGAGGAGATCCGCCGGGTGATGCAGGTGCTCTCGCGCCGCACGAAGAACAACCCGGTGCTGATCGGCGACCCCGGTGTGGGCAAAAC
>CAZHXC010000006.1:4250-4493 GCA_964536145.1 uncultured Spirochaetales bacterium
AAAACCGCCATAGCCGAAGGCCTCGCCCGCCGGATCGTATCCGGTGATGTTCCGGATTCACTCAAAAATAAGCGTCTGTTGGCCCTCGATATCGGATCTCTCGTGGCCGGCTCCAAGTTCCGGGGTGAGTTTGAGGAGAGGCTCAAGGCGGTTATTCACGAGATTGCCGAGTCAGACGGTGAGATCATCCTTTTCATAGATGAGCTGCACACCCTCGTTGGTGCAGGTGCTGCGGAGGGAGCC
>CAZHXC010000006.1:4503-5841 GCA_964536145.1 uncultured Spirochaetales bacterium
CCGCAAGCACATAGAAAAGGACGCGGCACTCGAGCGTCGGTTTCAGCAGGTCTACACCGGCGAGCCGTCGGTAGAGGCTACGATTGCAATCCTCCGTGGCCTGAAAGAGCGCTACGAGGTGCATCACGGCGTGCGGATTCGCGATGAAGCGCTTATCGCTGCGGCTACCCTGTCGGACCGGTATATTACAGCCAGATTCCTGCCGGACAAGGCAATCGACCTGGTTGATGAGGCGGCGAGCCGTCTGAAGATGGAGATAGAAAGCCAGCCGATAGAGCTCGATAAGATCGAAAGACGGATCCTGCAACTTACAATAGAAGAAAAGGCCCTTGAGCGGGAGGAGGATCCCGCCTCTATCGAAAGAAAGGAGAGAATAAAGCGCGATCTTGCCGAGCTGCAAGCCGAGCGTGACGCAATGCAGCTGCAGTGGCAGAACGAGAAGGGGATCATCGACACCATCCGTGAACTCAATCAGAAGCTCGATGATCTCAGGACCCAGGAGATTCACTATGAGCGGGAAGGCAATCTTGCAAAGGCTGCTGAGATCAAACACGGCCTCATCCCTGAGACTCAAGCCATAATTGAAGAGAAGAGCAAGGAGCTTTCCGAGATGCAGGGAGAGCGCCAACTCCTCAGGGAGGAGGTGTCAGAAGAGGATATCGCCAATGTAGTTGCAACCTGGACCGGTATTCCGGTGTCAAAGATGCTCTCCTCTGAAATGGCCAAGCTGCTCGAGCTCGAGAAAACGCTGTCAAAACGGGTGGTTGGTCAGGATGAAGCGATACGTGCGGTTTCCGATGCCATCCGGCGGAACAAAACCGGGTTGTCGGATACCGAAAAACCTTTGGGAACCTTTGTATTTATCGGTCCGACGGGTGTAGGAAAAACCGAGCTTGCCAAGACCCTCGCGGATTTTCTCTTCGATGACGAGCGGGCGCTCAAGAGGATCGACATGAGCGAATATATGGAGAAACACGCCGTATCGAGACTGATCGGCGCACCTCCCGGCTACGTGGGCTACGATCAGGGCGGACAGCTCACCGAGGTCGTACGTCGCCGCCCGTATTCGGTGATTCTCTTTGACGAGATAGAAAAGGCGCATCCCGATGTGTTCAACGTACTGCTCCAGCTCCTCGATGACGGGAGATTGACCGACGGACAGGGGCGGCTCGTGGATTTTAGAAACACCATCGTGATTTTGACGAGTAACTTGGGGAGCGACCTCATCCTTCAGGCTGAAGATATGGAAGCCATAGCAGATGATATCACGGCCATGCTCAGGGCAACCTTCAAGCCTGAGTTTTTGAATAGAATCGATGAGATCATCACCTTTAGACG
>CAZHXC010000006.1:5851-17108 GCA_964536145.1 uncultured Spirochaetales bacterium
AGATCGTCGACATTCAGCTCGTAAGGCTCGCGCGAAGGCTTGCGGAACGCAACATATCGATTGTGGTCGATGATGAGGCAAAGCAGCTGCTTGCGAACGTCGGTTTTGATCCGGCGTTTGGAGCTCGTCCACTGCACCGGACCATCATGAACATGATCCAGAATCCGCTGGCGAAACACCTGTTGAACGGTGATTTTGCCGAGGGTGATACGGTTCGGGCTTCCGTGGATGGGGACGAAATCGTGTTTACAAAAGACACCTCGGTGAAGAAGATGGCCTCCTCCGCATAGCAAGGGCAGCGTTGTGCCGGCCGCGGGGATCGCCTTGCGGCCGGCGGCCTGTTCACGGCTACTTGCAGTTTCGTTGACAGGCGAAAGCCTTAGCGATATCCTGCCCGAATCATGGCCAAACTTTGGCAAAAGAACTACAGCTTAGACGTACTCATCGAGGAGTTCACCGTTGGGGTCGACTACCTGCTCGATGCTGATCTGGTGGTGGCGGATTGCCTTGGCAGTATCGCCCAGGCCCGTATGCTCGAGAAGATCAACATCCTTACCAAGACCGAACGGGAGGTGCTCGAGCAGGAATTGCGCCGCATCGCCGGTGAGGCGGAGAAGGGGAGTTTCCCTATCCTGCGGGAGGACGAGGACTGTCACACCGCCATTGAAAACCGGCTCACCCGGGCACTCGGTGAGCCGGGGAAGAAAATACACACCGGAAGATCCCGGAATGACCAGGTGCTGACCGCGCTGCGGATCTATGAGCGGGCGCTCCTGCTCGAGCTTGCCGGCCGGGGTACGGCTACCGTGCTTGCCCTCGCAGAGTTTGCCGATGAGCATCGGACGGTGCCGATGCCAGGAAGAACACACATGCGCATCGCCATGCCGTCCTCGGTGGGGCTGTGGGCGGGAGCCTTTGCAGAGGAGTTACTCGGCAGTTTAAGCATACTTCCGGCGATTTACGATCTTGCCGATCAATCTCCGCTTGGAGCCGCCGCCGGCTACGGTGCACCGCTCCCGCTTGACAGAGAGCTGACCGCCGGACTGCTCGGCTTTTCAAAGGTACAGAATAACGTCCTGTACGCCGTCAATTCGCGGGGAGGGACCGAAGGATGGATCCTCAATCTGGCCGAACAGCTCGGGGTTACCCTCAGCAAGCTCGCACAGGATCTGATACTCTACTCGATGCCGGAGTTCGGCTACTTCAGTCTTCCCGATGAGCTTTGTTCCGGCTCGAGCATCATGCCCCAGAAGAAGAACCCGGACGCGCTGGAGCTGCTCCGCGCAAAGGCGACAACACTGGCCCACGCCGCCTCTGCCGTGAAAGGGTATGTTCGCGGGCTGCCCTCCGGCTACAACAGGGATATACAGGAATCAAAGGAACCCTTTGCAAAAGCCGGGAAGACCGTGCTGCTCTGTCTCGATGTGGCGACCCTCACCGTAGAGAAGCTGACGGTTCACAAGGACATTCTCGAAGCTGCCTTTGTACCCGAAATATTCGCCACCGATGCGGCGATGGAGCTTGTCGTGGATGGGATGAGCTTCCGGGACGCCTACAGAAAGGTGGCAGGCGATATAGAAGCGCTAAGAGGGAGAGACCCCGCTTCAAGCATCGCTTCCCGCACATCCACCGGAACCACCGGCAATTTGAACATAGAGAAGACCATCGAGGCGGCACGGATGCTTGCAGGGGATTTCGAAGAGAGACGCCGCCGGGTCAACGACGCGTTGACCGGTCTGTGCGGATTTACCCCAAAAGTGATGTAGCCCGGGTTGGCCACGCGTGATTACCACCTGAACAAACCCAGAAAAAACGCATGTTCCTTCAGCCACCCGTCGTTCTTTGCGTACAAGGGTTCCTGTTCTGCAACGTACTTCCAGAAATCCGCCGAATGGTTCATGTGCACCTGATGCGCTAACTCGTGGATGATCAGATACCGCCGCTTTTCCGGCGGAAGCAGAGCTATCCTGAAGTTGAGCGAAATGGTGCCTCTCGCTGAGGAGCTTCCCCAGCGCGTTTTCTGATTCCGGTACGATATCCTGTTGACCGGAATATTGAGAAGCTTTGAAAGCGAAGCCACTTCCGGAGAGACCGTTTTGATGCAGTGCCGCTTCAAAAAACCTGTCAGTTGCTCGAGCCGCTGCCGGCGGCTTTTTGTGTTTGTCCGCATTTCGATTGTGTGTGACCTGGGCACCAGCTTGACTGCGCCTCTCGTGTCCGGGTCGTATTCGATGGAAATCCGATGTGGTATCCCTCCCAATGGCAGCGTGGAGAGCTCGTCGATATTAGCCCTCTTTGTCTTGGTTTGATCCACGTGGTTGCAGATCCAACGGCGTTTTGTCTGAACGGCGGCGAACACCCGTTCGTCGGTAGCATGCGCCGGCGCCGATACGGTTACCTGCCCGTCATGATGTACGCGAATATTGATGTGCTTCTGTCCTTTGCGTCGGATAATGGTGTAACGGATCGGCCCGGTTTCCGATTCAAAGGCCATGCGTAACAGATGTTGCTTCCCCAATCGGCCACCTCGTTAAATCGCCGCTTTGCATCTCGCACAGACGAAAAAGCTTAATAGTAAAAAAAACCGTTCAAAATGTTCGTCATAAAGGTGGCTTTTTCGATGTGCTTACTTGTTACATAGAATAAACGGGACGGCCGGTTGTAGTAAAGATAGAAGCCCGGAGCAAGTGCCGGGCCTTCTTTGACGGACCGTCTTTTTGGAGTATATTAGTTGGTAAGGAGAAAAAGGTGTTTTGGTTCACATCGCCAACATTCAGCATAATCGGATTGATTTTCCCCATCATGGTTTTCTTTCTTATCATGAGGGTTGTCAGGAGTTTTTTCAGGTCTTCCCATCGGGATGTGGAATCGCGATTGGACAATCTCCGGTTCCCGTCCCGGGAAGCCGACTACGATACGATCACCAGGTATCCACCGCTCGAACCGCCGGCATCGGAGGGTGAGATCTTCAGGCTCGCAGACGAGATGAAGGGGCGCCTGACGCTATCAGATATCGTGATTGCCACGAATTTGAGTATCAAAGACGCTGAAAGTCTTATCGAATCGATGGTAGACGGCATTCACATTACTATGGAAGTGAAGGACAGCGGACGGGTGGTATACGAGTTTCCCGAGATCATTGCGAAGTACGAGGACAAGTAGCCCGCCCGGGTCAATCGTGCCGGGAAACCAGTTTGTTTAGTGCGTATTCAATCACGCCGTCTGCACCCATGCTGATCAGGCGTGGGATGATTTCGCGTACGGTTGTTTCTGCAACCACGGTCTCAACCGAAAACCAGTCCGAGTTGTAGAGCTCGGCAACGGTTGGTGAAGTAAGGCTCGGAAGCTCGGATATTATCGCCTCCATGCGGTCTCGGGGAACGTTCATCTTGAGGCCGACCATACTCTCCGCTTTGAGCGCACCATCCAAGAGCAGAGAAATCTGTGCTATTTTTTCCCGTTTCCACGGGTCTTTCATGCTCGAAGGATTGGCGATGAGCTTTGTGTTGCTCTCAAGCAGCGTGTGAATGATCTGCAGACCATGGGCCCGTATCGTTGAACCGGTCTCGGTTACCTCCACTATCGCATCCACGAGCCCTTCAACAACTTTCGCCTCGGTTGCGCCCCAGGAGAACTCTACTTCTACAGGAATATCGCGTTCTGCAAAGTATCGTTTTGTAAACTCAACAAGCTCCGTTGAGATACGTTTTCCGGCACAATCTTCGATTGTCTTGATATCGGACTCGACCGGTACCGCAAGCACCCACCGGGCCTTCCGGGTGGAAACTTTGGAATAGATAAGATCGGATATGAACTCGACTTTGGCGTTATTCTCCAGCACCCAATCGAGACCTGTTAGACCCAGGTCAAGAACACCCGATTCTACATAACGGGACATCTCCTGAGCTCTGATGAGCGCGCAGGAGATCTCTTCATCATCGATCGATGGGAAGTAGTTGCGAGAAGAGACATTTATCCGCCACCCCGCTTTTTCAAACAACTCGATAGTGGAGTCCTGAAGGCTTCCCTTTGGAACACCAAGCTTCAATACTTTTTTGCTCATTTGGAATCTCCATACACCTCTGACGGATCAAATACCCGTTCTCCATCCACAATGACGCCCCGTCCCCGGATGAGGTTGAAAAAACAGGAACGATAGCCGGTATGGCAGGCAGCTCCGCCCATCTGATTGACTTTGAAAAGCACCGTGTCCGAGTCGCAGTCTATCCGTATCTCCCGTATCTCCTGGACGTTCCCGGATGATTCGCCTTTCTTCCATAGTTTGTCACGAGATCGCGACCAGTAATGGGCTATCCCGGTTTGAAGCGTCATCTGCCACGCCTCTTCGTTTACGTAGGCAAGCATCAACACTTCGCCCGATTCGGCATCCTGAACGATTGCAGGCACCAATCCGTCCTGCTTTTTGAAATCAAGGTCTATCATCTTCTGCTCCTCGATGTGCGTGGGGAATATGACCCACGGAAGGGAAGATATCGTACTAAATGTGGGTTTCTCTTGCAATGGCGGCGGTCGGCTGCATAGAATGGTGCAAAGTGAGGAGCTCGCATGGAATTACAGATGTATCATATTCGACGAAAGTTTGCGGATGATTCGATCAGTGATCCGGAATCTCAGGCGGCTGAAAGAATCACGGCCGCCGGACTCGAAATAAGAAGCGGTGATCGAATTGCCGTCACCGTCGGCAGCCGCGGTATAGGCGACCTGCAGGCTCTCGTAAAGGGTGCCGTGCACGGCTTGAAACAGCTTGGTGCAAAACCGTTTATCATTCCGGCGATGGGTAGCCACGGCGGCGGTACCGCCGATGGTCAGGCGGAAGTTCTCGCCTCCTATGGCGTGACCGAGACCGAAGTGGCTGCGCCGGTGATTAGCTCCATGGAGGTGGTGGAGCTCGATGCACCGGATCTCGAGAACCGCGTCTTCATGGACAGGAGCGCCTGGGAGGCTGACGGGGTGCTGCTGCTCAACAGGGTGAAACCGCACACCGATTTTCGCGGACCCTGGGAGAGCGGATTGGTGAAGATGTCGGTTATCGGTCTCGGAAAGCACAGGCTGGCTGAAGAAATTCACTCTTTTGGTGTCCGCGGCTTGAGAGAGCTGATAGAGCCAACCGCACGATTTCTCATCGGTACCGGCAAAATAAAGGGGGGGCTCGCAGTTGTCGAGAATGCCCATGACAAGCCCGCTATTATCGAAGCCGTCCGGCCTGACGCGATTTGTGATACCGATGCCCGGTTGCTCAAAACCGCGAGAGAGAAAATGCCGCAGCTTCCCTTCAAAGAGATAGACGTGCTCATCATCGATTACATGGGGAAGGATATCAGCGGCTGCGGTATCGACACAAACATCATAGGAAGACTCGGCATCAGAGGCGAGGAAGATTCGGGTAGCCCGGAGATTCGTATTATTCTGGTGCGTGATTTGACTGAGGCGAGCCACGGGAATGCGTTAGGTGTAGGGCTCGCGGATGTCACCACAAGAACGTTGTTTGAGAAGATAGACATGGATGCTACAAAGGCGAATGTCGTCACCTCCTCGTTTCTCGACCGCGGAAAAATCCCCCTGGTGGCGGATAGCGACACTGAAGCGATCACCGTCGCGCTGCGTTCTGCGGGATGCAGAAACCCCGCAGATGCACGGATATGCAGGATTCGCTCAACGTTGGAATTGGCGGATATGCTCGTTTCGGCTCCGCTAAAACTGGAGGTGGAGTCTTTTGATGACACCGAGGTTTTGCCCGGAGAGCGCTCGCTGATAGATGCCAACGCGGAGTTTGTCCGGTTTCCGGAGATCTAAGTTGCGCTCTGATTCGATTATCTCGCGGCTGGAAAGCGTCCGGGTGGTTCTCTCCCGTCCCAGGGAGAGCAGAAACGTCGGGGCGGTGTGCCGGGCCATGAAGAATATGGGGCTCACCAGGCTCTACGTCGCCGATTTTGAAGGGCTCGACAGAGAGCAGGCGAAAATACTCGCCATCCACGCAGCAGACGTGCTCGACAAAGCCGTGATGACCGCGAACCTTGAAGAGGCTGTCGCCGGCTGTTCCCTGGTCGCCGGGATGACCAGGAGATGGGGAAAAAATCGCAAGTACCTGTATATCGATCCCGCCGAGCTCGCGGATAGGCTCTTGACCTATGAAGGTGATGAAACGGCGCTGGTGTTTGGAAACGAAGTTTCGGGGCTTTCCGATGAGGAGTTGAAGTTATGCCACGTTGGGGTCACCATCCCTTCATCTCCCGATTTTCCATCGCTGAACCTCTCACATGCCGTGCAGATTATTAGCTATGAGGTATACCGTGCGTTTCACAAAGTGGCGGGAAAGCGATACTACACGCCAATTACCGGTCAAAAACTCGATGACCTCGTTTCTCACCTTACCTCGAGTCTCAATTCGCTGGGCTTTTACAAGCTCGTGGCTCCTGAGGAGATGGGGCGGTTCTTCCGGGACATCTTTGCACGCGCGGCGCTTTCCAGGCGGGAATCTGAGAGAATCAGATCGATATTCAGTAAAATAGCCGGATTGGGCGGCAAGAGAACGTGAAAGTTCCCACTTCTTCAGCGTCATCCGAGCTCGTCGTCAGACGTTCCCGGTTCATAGGCGGAGCGCGCTACTGCGACAACCCGGACGCGGTCAAGGGTATTGTTGGAGAAATCCGGGAGCTCCACGGAGGCTGCAACCATGTGGTCTATGCGTTCATTACCGGGCCGGCCGGTGAGGTGTCGGGGATGAGTGATGACGGGGAGCCGAAGGGAACGGCGGGCAGGCCGGCCCTCGAAGTGTTGAAGGGCACCGGGCTGACAAACACCCTGGTGACGGTGGTGCGTTATTTCGGCGGCACAAAACTCGGCACCGGCGGGCTCGTACGCGCATATACTGAATCCGCACGCACGGCGCTCGCGCTGCTCGATACAGAAGAGCTCATCGAGAAGCTACGCTTCGCCGTTGTGCTGCCGTACCGGTTGTACGATCCCGCCGGCCGTCTCCTGCAGAGTCTCTCCGGGGCCGTCCTGCACGAAGATTTTGCAGAGCAGGTGACATTGCAGGGAGAGCTTCCTGCTGAAAGAAGAGCGGAACTTGAAAAAGAACTTGCCGATTTGAGCGGCGGGTCGGTGGCGCCCTGTTTCTTTGAGCCGTCTGACGGCGCCGGAAGCGGTGAGAGCGCCGGCTGACGCGGTGGAACCACTACTGCTTACTGTAACAATTCCTCAAACGCCCTGTGCACCCGCGCCATGGTCTCTTCAATCGTATGTTTAAGCGTTCCGCCGTCCTCATCCTTTCCGTCTATCCTGCGGGCGAGCGCATCGAGGGCAACACGATCGGTCGGGACAACATGCACCTGCCTGTCGTCGAGCAATTGGAGAAAATGTTCAACCCTTCGCAGGAAGAGGTAGTCTCTCCTGAGGTACGCGCCCGTTGCAGGATCTATGATGTTTGACTCAATGAGCTTCTGCAATCCGGAAAGGGTGTTCCGGCTCAGAATATCAGGGATTTTTTCAGCGTGAATCAACTGCAAACCCTGGACGAGAAACTCGATATCGCGGATGCCGCCTTTACCGGATTTTACATCCACCCCGGTCGTGATCGCTGAACGCCTCGAAGCGGCAAGGCTCCGCTGCATCTTTATCTCTGCGGCGATACTCCCGGGATCGACGGCCGCCGGAAACCGGGAGAGCCGCTCGGCAACCTGCCGGCCAAAGTCGAGGTCACCGGCCACCGGCCTGAGCTTGATAAGCGCCTGTCTCTCCCAGTTGGAAGCCGAGTCCTTGTAGTAGTCAACAATGGAAGAAAACGAATGTGCAAGCAGGCCGGATCTGCCGTAGGGACGTAATCGAAAGTCTACCCTGTAGACGAATCCACTTGCGGTGTGCTCGGCGAGATAGTAACGGAGCCGTTCCATGACTTTTGAAAAGAGCTCATCAATATTGCCCGCTTCGCTGCCGTTCGCACCCGCTTCAACAGGCGCGTCGGCGCCGGAATCGAACACCGCAAGAAGGTCTATATCAGAGCTGTAGTTCAGCTCCTCACCTCCAAGCTTTCCAAAGGCGAAGACCGCACACCCGGACCGCTCGACCTGCTTTCCACCTGAAGCGCCGTCTTCGGCTGCTCCGTCGGATACGACCTCAGCCCACGCCCTGGAGAGCGTCACTTGCAGTATGGCATCCGCGAGCCGCGATATTTCGGTAACCACATCCGCAAACGGTGCGCCAAGACAGATATCCCGGGTGCCTATCCGTAGCAACTCCCGTTTTTTCACCAATCGCAGCGCCTTCATCCAGCTCTCTTCGTCTGTAGTTTCCTTCGAGATAGTCGTGAGCTCATCGAGGATATCCTCGGTTTTTCTCAGAGAGCGAATCAATTTTGGCCGGGATATCCAGGATATCAGCTCGGGTTCCCGTATGACCGTATCGGCTAGAAACTGGCTCCCGGCAAAAAGGCTCAACAGCACCTCGAGCTGGAGCGGCTGATTGAGAAGCTGCCTGTAGTGCTCCGCCTTTGAAGGGAGGGAGCATGCATAACGCTCCCAATTGTTGAGAGCCATATCAGGGTCAGGTGTCTCCCTTAACAGATCCCAAGCCAGTACCGCCAACCTCGCGAAAAGCACCTTCTGCTCACCGTCCCCTTTGAGCAACTCTATGTTTCTCAGCGCGCGTTCATGGTTCTGCAGGCCGCCTTCAGAAAGTATCCTTGAGGCAACATCCGCAGGAGTTGAGTCTGAGAACACGAGATCGGCGGCGTTGCCGCCCGGAGGCCCTGGAACGGAATCACGGCCGAGGTATTTTTCGATGAAAGACCTGACCTTTGCGGTTTTTGTTTCAAAATCGATCCGGAGCTTTTGCGCCGGACCGGGTCCATTTTCGCCGGTATAGCCTGTTCTGCGGGCAAGATGGGTATACTCGTCGGATCGCTGAGGCGGCATGTAGAGATCCCTTGCCGATCCCCGCAGCATCCGCAGCCCGTTGATCAGCTGTCTTAAGAAGTGATAGGCGGAAACGAGCTGCTCGGCTTCATCCCCGCTCATAATTCCCGCACGGACAAGCTCCTCCAATGCTACATGGATCCTGGGAGTCCGGAGGCGAGGATTCTCCGCGCCGTAGCGGCACTGAATGATCTGTACCGAATACTCGAGATCTACCAGCGCGCCGGGTGAAAACTTGGCGTTTGGCCGGCCGCGATGCTTTCCTTCCGAATACTGCTGGAGTTGCTTTTCCCGCAGCTCGCGGAGGGACCTGAGCTGGATGCTGCCGCTTCTGTATACCATCTCGTCGCGGATCCTCTCGATCCGGGCGCCAAGCTCGGCGTCGCCGCCTATTGTACGCATCCGGATGAGGGCGAGTTTTTCGTAACTGTGTGCCTGTCCTCCCGGCCCGTAATAGTGGCAAAAGCTTTCGAGGCTGCAAGCGATGGGTCCGGCATTTCCGTGCGGACGTAGCCTGAGATCGATACGAAATATGCCCTCCTGCTTTGTGTCGATCAGGTTTGTCGTGGTTTTGAACAGGCGTTCGAAATACTCCGCGTTCCCGATGCTTTCGGGGCCATTGGTTGATCCGTTGTCAGCGTAGATGAAGAGGAGCTCGATGTCCGACGCGTACCCCATCGCCGCGCCACCGAGCTTGCCGAGCCCCATGACGGCATATCGCGCCTTCTGTCCGGCAAAGGTAAGCGGCTTTCCGTAACGAGGTTCCAGGATCTTCCCGGCTATGCCAACCGCGGAACGGACCACAACTTCGGCGAGTCTGGTCAATTTCCTGCTCAGAAAGAGAAAATCCGCCTCCGGATTCACGATGTGATCGAGATCGATCAGGTAAATTTCCCGGTTTTTGAAGTCATTGAGCGCTTTCTTCTGTTCCTCGCTGGTACCCGCATTTGCCAGCAACCGGTCAAGCGCGTTTTCAAGCTCCCCGTCATCGAGGCTTAACGGCTTCTCCCTCACTGAAGGGGCGAGAAGCGGGAGAATATTTTCATACTGAGTCCTGATGAAGTCCTCCCAGAGGAAATCACTTGCACTCAGGAGCTTTGAAAGATCTCTCAGCATCTGCGGATTTGACAAAAGCGGCTCAACGTTAGAGAGGTCCTTGGTGATCTGTTCAAAACGCACAAGCGCGGCGTACGGGTCCGGCGCAGAACCGAGAAAGTAGGTAAACTGCTTTGTAAGCAGCACGAACATCTTGACCTGATTCAACTTCTCCCGGTCCGTGATGGCTTCTCCTGCGGAGTCAGTGACTTCGATAACGTCCTCAATCCTGTTACCGACGGTCTGAATGGAGACCGACTCTATAGAAAAACCAAAGAGCGCGAGGGCGTTGCTGACGGCAAAGAGGAAAAACGGTGTGTCCTCCGAAACAATCGTAAGACTCGTACCGGCATCACTCTCTTCCGATATGTCCATCTCCACCGGAAGGAGAGCCTGAGCCGTTTCTACGCGGCTGTGCAGCAGTGCATTCGACACCTCCTCGTAGACGAACTGACGGGCGGCCGTGATCGAGCTTGAGAGCAATTCGAAAACTCTCGCCGCTTTTCCGGTAAACTCATTTCGCCAGGTGGCAAGGCTTACCTCTGAAACGGTTCCAAAAAAACTGTCGATGATGTATCTCGGTTTCTCCCTCGTGTGGGCAATTCTCTCCGGCCTGTGCCGACGCTTCAATGTTGTCACGGTTTCTTCAGATTCACGGGTATAGGTGAAAATGGCGCCCTCTTCAATACTAAAACCCGATGACGAGAGCAGCCCCGTCAGGAGGGAGAACAAGCCCGGAACGTCAAAGGCGTAGACTCTGATGCTTACCTGTTCATCGGGATGTTCGAAAATATCGATGCTGTGGTCTCCGGCCCTTTCGAGCTCAAAGAGCCTCGTGGCGTCGCGAGCGATTTGAGATGAGTCGATTCCCTCGAAGTATCTATCGGGGAGTCTCTTAAGAAAGTCTTCCGCTTTTGAGGCGTCAAGCAGAGGCGAATGCTCCAACAGCTCACTAACGGTAGGTTTTTGAGCCATATTAGTGCCGGTCTTTGAATTGCTTTGGGTTTATCCCGTGCTTGGATACACGCAGTCCCATAATACGCTCGGTGACTCCGAGAAACCGGGCTGCCTTTGCCATATTGCCTTTCGTGGATTTGAGAGCGTCGAGCAATAACTCTCGTTCGAGGTTGTCTACAGCCTCGTCAAGGGTGCTGTGGAGCTGGGTGCCGGTAGATTCGGCGGATTGCAGCGATGGAGGCAATTGATGGCCGTGAATGACATCGTCGCTG